>NZ_JBOGDD010000999.1:0-6250 GCF_050701675.1 Mycobacterium sp.
GCTCTCATCTGGGAGTTCAACCAGCCGTGGTCGATCGAGGAACTCGAGATCGGCGACCCCGTCAAGGACGAGGTCAAGATCCAGATGGAAGCGGCGGGTATGTGCCACTCCGACCACCATCTTGTAACAGGTGGCATTCCGATGATGGGCTTCCCGGTGCTCGGCGGTCACGAGGGCGCAGGCATCGTCACCGAGGTCGGACCTGGCGTCGAAGACCTCGCGCCGGGTGACCACGTCGTGCTGTCGTTCATCCCGTCGTGTGGCAAGTGCCCGTCATGTCAGGCCGGTCTGCGCAACCTCTGTGACCTCGGTGCCGGTCTGCTCAGCGGCACCGCGGTCTCCGACGGCACCCACCGCATCACCGCCAAGGGCCAGCCCGTCTTCCCGATGACGCTGCTCGGCACGTTCAGCCCGTACATGGTGGTGCACCGCAGCTCCGTCGTGAAGATCGATCCGTCGGTCCCGTTCGAGGTGGCCTGCCTGGTCGGCTGCGGCGTCACGACCGGCTACGGCTCCGCCGTCCGGGCGGGCAACATCCGGCCCGGTGACGACGTCGCGGTCATCGGTGTCGGCGGTGTCGGCATGTCGGCGGTGCAGGGTGCGGTCAACGCGGGCGCGCGCAACCTCTTCGTCATCGAGCCGGTCGATTGGAAGCGCGACGCCGCACTGAAATTCGGTGCCACGCACGCCTATCCGGACATCGACACTGCGTTCGGGGGCATCGCCGAGGTGACCCAGGGGCTGATGGCCAAGCAGGTCATCGTCACCGTCGGTGAACTGCATGGCAAGGACGTCGACAACTACGTCAACCTGACCTCCAAGGGCGGCACCACCGTGCTGACGGCCATCGGCAGCATGATGGACACCAACGTCACGTTGAACCTGGCGATGCTGACCCTGATGCAGAAGAACCTGCAGGGCACCATCTTCGGCGGCGGCAACCCGCACTTCGACATCCCTCAGCTGCTGTCGATGTACAAGGCGGGCAAGCTCAACCTCGACGACATGGTCACCCGCCAGTACCAGCTGGAGCAGATCAACGACGGCTACACGGACATGCTGGAGGGCCGCAACATCCGCGGCATCATCCGCTACACCGACGCCGACAGGTAACCATGTCCCAGGACACAGCCGAGAAGTCACCGGTGCTCGTCGCGTCGGAAGCGTCGTGGCGGTGCGTTCAGTCAGGCGACCGTGAGGGTTGGCTGGCCCTGATGACGGACGACGTCGTGATCGAGGATCCGATCGGCGAGTCCGTCACCAACCCCGACGGCACCGGCGTGCGCGGCAAGGAGGCCGTGGCGGCCTTCTTCGATGCGAACATCGGGCCGAATCAGTTGACGGTGACGCGTGAGGAGACCTTCCCATCGAGTTCGCCGACCGAGATCGCCTACATCCTGGTGCTGCACACCAGGTTTCCGAACGGCTTCACCGCCACTGTGCGCGGCGTGTTCACCTACCGGGTCAATGATGAGGGTCTGATCACCAACCTGCGCGGCTACTGGAACATGGACGCGATGCAGTTCGGCCAGGAGGACGAGAGCTGACCGGCGCGGTCGTCGTCGGCGGTTCCCGCGGCATCGGCCTTGCGGTCGCAGAACTCCTTGCCGCCGACGGCGTGGGCGTGGTCATCAACGGTCGTGATGACGTCGCGGTCGACGAGGCCGTCACACGCGTCGGCGGCCACACGATCGGCTTCCCAGGCTCGCCCGCCGATCCGAAGACTGCTGATGCCCTCATCGCCTCGTGCATCAGCGAATTCGGTCGCATCGACACGCTGATCAACTGCGCGGGGACGGCCGAGCCGGCCGGCTCGTCGATCCTCAACGTGACCTCGGGCCAGTTTCGCGACCTGCTCGACGCACATCTTGGCACGGTCTTCGAGACTTGCCGGGCGGCCGCGCCGAAGATGGTCGCCCAAGGCGGCGGCGCAATCGTCAACACCAGCTCGTTCGCGTTCCTCGGTGACTACGGCGGCACCGGGTATCCGGCGGGCAAGGGCGCAGTCAATGGGCTGACCCTCGCCATCGCCGCCGAGCTGAAGAACGAGCGCGTGCGCGCGAACGTGGTGTGCCCCGGCGCCAGAACGCGGCTGTCCACCGGCGCCGACTACGAGGCCCAGATCGTGGATCTGCACCGACGCGGCCTGCTCGACGAAGTCAGCATGCAGGGGGCACTCGACGCCGCCCCGCCCCAGTACGCAGCGCCCGTCTACGCATACCTGGCGAGCGACCACGCCAAGAACGTGACCGGTCAGATCTTCATCGCCGCAGGAGGATTCGTCGGCCGCTTCGATCGACAGACTCCGAGCATCGTCGCCTACCGCGATCACCACGACTCGCCCCCGTGGTCGGTCGCCGAGCTGGACGGGTTCATTCAGAAGCGGTGAGCCGCCGGTAGAGCTCCCACGACGAACGCTCGACCCAGTTCGTCAGCAGCTTCCCGTCCTCTCGGACCGCCCAGACGGCGGTTCCGGTCATCGCGATGTCGCGCTTGTCCGGCGGCGTGCCGAGGACGCCGTTGTTCCTGCCGGTCAACAGCCAGCGCGAAGTCACCCGACTGCCGTCCGCGTTTTGGAACGACTCGAGCACCTCGAGGTGCAGGTCGTCGACCGTGGCCAGGAACCGCTCGATCCAACGTTTGAAGTTCTCCCGGCCTGCGATGGTCTCGCCGCCCGAGACGATCACGAAGTCATCGACGACGTAGCGGTCGACGGCGGCTGGGTCGTGGCCGTTCCACACCTCGGCCCAGAACGAATGAACGATTGCTACCGAATCACGGCTGGTCATGCCTGGTCAACGCCTCGCGTAGGACGGATAGTCCCGCAACGACGATCCACCCACAGGGGGCCTCGCCGGCGTTGACGTGTCGGTGGGCGATGGCATACTCGAACATATGTTCGATGGAAATGCCGAGCCGGTCGCACTCTTGCAAAGGGTGTGCTCGGCGGCGCGCGCCGAGGCCTGTGCCGCGGCAGAGCGGCTGGTCGCCATCGGCGAACTGGTGCGTCTGCGGATGACACAGTCCGGGGAAACCCAGGACTGGGCAGTCGACGCAATGGACGCAGTAGCCGTCGAGATCGCCGCAGCCCTGTCGATCAGCCAGAGCTTGGCCGCCAGCCACGTCCGTTACGCCCGGGCGCTGCGCGAACAGCTTCCGATGGTCGGACGGGCGTTCATCGCAGGCGACATCGACGAGGCCACGTTCCGCGCGTGCGTGTTCCGCACCGGCCTGATCACCGACGACCAGGTGCTGGCCGAGGTCGACAAACGGTTGTCGCTGTGCGTGGGACGGTGGGGATCGATGACCCGCAGCAAGCTCGCCGCGCGCATCGACAAGATCGTGGCGCGTTTGGATCTCGACGCAGTGCGGCAGCGCCGCGACCGGATCGCCGGACGTGATGTCTTCGTCGGTGACGTCGACAACGGATTGGCCGAGATCACCGCCACGGTGTACGCACCCGACGGCCACGCCTTCGCCGACAGACTCACCGAGTTGGCCGGAACCGTCTGCGACGACGACGGACGCACGATGGCCCAGCGCCGATCCGACGCCATCCGGGCCCTGACCGCCGGGCAGGACCGATTGGGCTGCTGCTGCGGGCAGATCGACTGCCCGGCCGGTGGTCGGACAGCCAGCGCGGTGGTCATCCACGTCATCGCCGAGCAGGCCACCGTCGACGGCAGCGGCCAGGCGCCCGCCGCGATGCTCGGCTACGAGGGCCTGATCCCGGCTGAGCTGATCGCCGAACTCGCCAAGGCCGCTCGCCTGCGCCCACTCATCCACCCCGCCGATGCTCCACCCGAAGTGGGATACGTCCCGTCGCGGGCGTTGGCCGACTTCATCCGGTGCCGCGATCTGACGTGTCGCTTCCCCGGGTGTGACCGACCCGCGAGCGCCTCGGACATCGACCACACCATCCCTCATGGCGATGGCGGGTGCACGCAGGCGGGCAATCTGAAATGCCTGTGCCGCCTGCACCATTTGGCCAAGACGTTCTGGGGCTGGTCCGACCGACAACTGCGTGACGGCACCGTCATCTGGACTTCACCCGCCGGGGAGCAGTACGTGACCACCCCCGGGAGTGCGCTGATCTTCCCCGACCTGTGCGCACCGACCGCCTTGGCGCCCGTGCACGAGATCACCACCCAGCGCCGCGGTGACCGCGCCGCGATGATGCCCCGACGCGCCCGCACCCGAGACCAGGAACGGGCCGCCGCCATCACCGCCGAACGACGGCACAACCACGAACGACGCACCGCCCCAAGGAAACACCCCGGCGACGACGAGCACGTCGAATACCAGGACACCTTCACCAAGGACCTGGATCCGCCGCCGTTCTAACGGCGGTGCACTCCGAACACCGCGTTGGCGCAGAACTCGTCGATGCGTGGGTCGCCGACCGAACGGGTCGCCGATGCGATCGGTCTCGATTCGCAATCCTTATAGGATTGCGTCGTGAATCGGCCATCATCTTCCCTGGAAGCGCGCAGCCGAGACTTCGTGAGCAGACTGTGCTCCGCGCTTTCGGCCAACGCTGATCACGTCGTCATTGCCGATCATTCGGGCACCTCCACCGGGGCGCAGCTGATGAGCCGGGCACTGTGGTCAGCCGATTGGCTGGCCAGCCAACTCGACGTCGGCCCCGGAACGGTCGTTGCCGTCACATCGTCCAACACAACATGGGGACTCGCGCTGCGCTACGGTGCCAATCTCCTCGGCGCCACGACTTGTCACCTTCCGTTCATCGGCGCTGACCGACAAGACGCCCTCATCGAGCTGATCAATCCGTCAGTTGTGGTCAGCGACGGAACCGGCCCGATGGCGGGAGCGGACGCATGGAACGTAATCGCTGCGCCGGTGCCGTCGACTCCCCTCGAGACTCCGCGACCCGATGATTTCGCCGCGATACATCCCTACCGCGACGACGATGTCTGTGGACTCGTTGCGTCAGGAGGGACGACCGGCATTCCCAAGGCTTCGTATCGGTCCATCCGCCGCTATTCGGCGATGGTCGATATCCCCACGAATCGTGAGCGCCGGCAGCTTGTCGTCACTCCTTTCGCGTACATCGCGGCTTCGCTCATCGATGAAACGCTCAGTGGCGAAGGATCTGTGATTCTCGGGGAGCACACGTGGGACGTCGACCGAGTCGCCGAAACCGTCAGCACAGAAAAAGCGACACACATGTTCGTGGTCGAGCCGGCACTCGCTGACCTCATCTCGGCTGCCGGCGCCGACGTTGCCGTGCGGCGGCGACTAGATTCGTTACAGGAGATCTTTCATCTCGGCGCCGGCGCTCCGCCGGGTCTGCGGGAGCGGGCTCATGCGGTGTTCGGATCGGTGGTGACGCACGGTTACGCGGCGAGCGAACTGGGTCCGGTGAGTTCCACCAAGGGCTGCGACTTCGATGCACATAGTGCCGGTCGCATCATTGCAGGAGTCCGGTGCCGGATCGTGAATCGCGAGGGCGACGAGGTACCCGCCGGCGAGGCGGGAACGATAACTCTGAGCTCGCCGTGGATCGCGAATGGATACTGGAACAGGCAGCCGGGCAAGGAGTTCAGCGAATGGATGCACACGACGGATGAGGGAACGCTCAGCGCTGACGGCGAGTTGGCGATCGCCGGTCGAACTGGTGACTACCTCGGCGACACGCGTGTGCACGCCAGCGAGGTCGAAGCTGCGGTGAGTCGTGTAGCGGGGGTCGACTACGTGATCGTGCTGCCGGAACCAGACGTTTCATCCAGGACAGCATTCGTCGTCGTGCAGTCGCCGAATGCGAAGGTGCGCTCCGCTGTCGAGGACGTGACTGAATCATTCAGCGATCGCCTCGATTTGAAGGTCGTGGTGCTCGATCGCATACCGCGTACCGAACAAGGCAAGCCCGATCGGATATCCCTCGCCACCCTGCTACGGGGTTGACGGACTGCCTGCCAAGTGCCACAACGCTACTGGCCCGCAGGGAGTCGGCGGTCGAAGCATCTCGTGCGGTGAATTCATGTGCTGCGGAACGGCTTTTGTCGCTGATGTCTGTCAAAGCGCGGTGATGACCGTGCAACTGCTCAATGTGGTCCTGGTGTGCCGCTGAGATCGCCTCGTGAAATGCGTGCGCTTCGTGGAAGTCGCCGAACATCCCCACGGTCGGCTTCTTTTCAGCCAACTTGCCCCCGCAGCCAACGCTGTCCCGGCTGCATCACGACACCGGTCCGCACCGGCATGCAGGTGCGCCGTATCGACTTCCATACTC
>NZ_JBOGDD010001000.1:0-3776 GCF_050701675.1 Mycobacterium sp.
GGCCAACGTCGCGCCGCCGACGAACAACGCGAAGCCGACACCGACCACCACAGCTGTGACGAGAACCAAGACCACCGACAGGCTGATGATCGTGCGCAGATTGCGGCGTATCGCGAGCAATGAGGAACCCAGTGCGGCGTTGTACAGCAACGGCGGCAATATGAAGGTCAGCACGAACTCAGGATCGAGGCTGATATTCGGGCCGGGCAGCAGGGCATAGCCGATGCCGACCAAGGTGAGAAGCGCCGCGGCCGGCAGCCCGCTCCGCTGGCCTATCCAGCGCACCACGACAATCAGTGCGACGGCAGCGAGCACGAACCACAACGCCGTCTCCACCCGCACCGCATCAGTCTGCCCGATATCAGACGCGTGGAGGCGGCGTCGTTCACGGCCGCAGGAGCAGCCGAGCTGACCTTCGGTTCATTGAACCGTGCCTGCGTCACTGGATTGCAGGCGCTGGTATGTGGTGAGCAAAACGGGAATCATGCAGACCGTCACCACAATGCGGGGTGCCGATGCCTACCGAACGACGACTGAGCGCCGCGCCGTCAACGTGCCCCACAGCCCAATCACGTTGGCTCCGAGGCAATTCAGACGGCCGCGGCGAACCGCGTGCACGAGACCCGTAGTAGTCATGGCTTTGGCCTGCCTGGCAAATCAAGGATCAAGGGTTACGTGACGCCGCGGACGCGCCTACTCTCGGCGTTGTTGGTCGGAAGGTTCGCCGAGCCTATCTAAGTAGGGTCGGTCGGGATGGCGCTCGTGAGAGGAATGCGGTTTGTGCCGAACAGTGACAGCGCCGGCCGCGGCGAGAATTCGGTCCAGCACGATGTGCACGGCATCGACAGGAGAAAAGCAATGAGCACCTATACCGTCGGCTACTTCGTCGGCAGCCTCTCCACCCAGTCGATCAACCGGATCCTGTCCAGAGCGCTGATCCGTCTGGCCCCGGAAAGTCTGTCGTTCGTGGAGATTTCGATCAGCGAGCTTCCGTTGTACAACCACGACTTCGATGACGATTACCCACCGCCGGGCCGTGCTCTCAAGGAAGCCATCGCAGCCGTGGACGCCGTACTGTTCGTGACGCCAGAGTACAACCGCGGCATTCCCGGCAGCCTGAAGAACGCCATCGATTGGGCCAGTCGTCCGTGGGGGACGAACTCTTTCGCCCACAAGCCTTCTGCAGTGATCGGAGCATCGCCTGGCAAGATCGGAACGGCTGTCGCGCAACAGAGCTTGCGGAGCGTTCTGGGCTTCTGCGACTCACCACAGATGGGCGCGCCGGAGGCCTACATCCAGTTCACGCCAGGAATGATCACAGACGACGGTGAAGTCGCCGAGCAGGCCACCGAGACTTTCCTTCGCGATTTCATGACGGCGTTCGACGTGTTCGTCACCCGTGTTCTCACTGTTGTCCCGCGAGAGGGTTGAGCGCGCCGAGCGACCCCCGGGTCATCCGCCAAGTATGACCCTCGGTGCCCTCCGAAATCACTTCCTGGACAGGCTCATCCAGCTCCTGGGCTCCGGAGTTCGACGCCATCGGTCCCAGCTTCGACGCTGGGTAGGTGCTACACCGATGCCGGCAACGATTCATCGGTGCATGGGCCCGTATGAATCGCGTGGCATTGATCGTGGTCCTGCCGATCCCGCAGCGTCAAGGTTCGCCACTTCCGAGGCTGGGATTGCCAGCTGACCGACAGTTTCGCCGCGTCGACCGGCCGGGCGGGTCAGCTCTTCAGAATTTCGACACGCACCGTCGGCGAACGGGTCTACCGTCGAAGGCGTGAGCCCGGGAGATGAGGTCAAATGAACAAAGCCGGCGACGATCGACAAGACGAATTCGACGAGCGCGTAATACATGTTGGCGCGGGCTTCACCGAACGGGAGCATCCCTACGTCCGCGAGACGTTGTCGGCGCTTGGGCCACACCTTGGCAGATGGAATGCCGACGATGTCGACGTGGAAGTCTCGTTGCATGATCGCGGCGGCAAGGAACAGAGCGTCACGGTGCGCACGACGCTGCCGGGATTTCCCCCACTGGTGGCAAACGCCGCTGACCAAGACCTGACGCGCGCCCTCGGCGAAGCCAAGCGCGAACTGATCAGTCAGATTGACCGCCACCTGTCAGAGCGTGAGCCGATGAAGAACCGTCGGCTCAGAGAGACGATCAGACATCCGGAGTCGGAAACCGGTCGAGAATAACGAGCGAGGCGGCTTCGGGTCGGCCGCACGGGCAGCAGCCCGATGTCGCGCCGGTGCACCAGTTCGTCACGTCGTGCGTCAATTGCGGTGCGCCTGACTCGTATGGCCGCTTCGTGTGCGCGGCGATAAGAAAAGGAGGACTACCAGCACCTTGCGCTCGCGTCACCCTGCGCGTTTGATGAAATTAACGGGCGCCCATCGTCATCGACGCCCTCTCACGGATGGAGCGTCCCCATGCCGGCTGTGACAACCGATTATCTGAGCGTCCCCCGCCTCGACCACCCGACGGCCGATTCCCGCGAACGGTCCGTGCTGAGCGTGACGACAGCACCGACCGGCCTGGAAGGTGAGGGCTTCCCCGTGCACCGCGCCTTCGCCGGAGTCGCACGCACCGACCTCGATCCGTTCGTCCACATGGATCAGATGGGCGAGGTGCAGTACGCGCCCGGTGAGCCCAAGGGCACGCCGTGGCACCCGCACCGCGGATTCGAAACCGTCACCTACATGATCGACGGCCGCTTCCAGCACCAGGATTCGCACGGAGGCGGCGGAATGATCGAGGACGGCGCCACCCAATGGATGACTGCTGGAGCCGGAATCCTGCACATCGAGACACCGCCCGAGGACTTGGTGGTGTCGGGTGGGTTATTCCACGGCGTGCAACTGTGGGTAAACCTCCCCGCGAAAAGCAAGATGATCGCCCCCGCATACCAGAGCATCGAAGCAGCTGCGGTGACATTGATCGCGTCCGCCGATGCGGGCGCGCTGGTGCGTGTCATTGCCGGCGAAGTGGGTGGACACCACGGGCCAGGGTCGACGCACACGCCCATCACCCTGCTCCACGCGACGATCTCACCCGGGGCGCAGCTGCAATTGCCCTGGAACCCCTCCTTCAACGCACTCATCTACGTTTTGGCAGGGTCCGGTCGCGTCGGCACCGAAGGGCGGCCGATCCACAGCGGCCAGCTGGTGGTGCTCGGGGCCGGCGACTGGTTCGAGGTGCGCGGCGACGATCACCAGGACTCCCGCAGCCCCACCCTCGAGTTGCTCGTGCTGGGCGGTCAACCCATCGGTGAACACGTCGAGGCCTACGGACCGTTCGTCATGAACACCAAAGCTGAACTCGGACAAGCCCTCGAGGACTTTCAGGCTGGCCTGTTCGGCGAGATCCCGCCGAACGCGCTAATGCCCCATGTGCCCGATCCCAGTCCCGTGCGCACCGAAAACACCGGGATCTGAACAACGTGCGAAGTGAAGGTCCCCGGCTTCGGTAGTGGCGCCCGTCAGCGCCGGCAGCGGATCGTCGGCTCCCAGGCCGAGGGGCTGACCGTTGAGACGCACCGTTGGATCATCGAGCTGTTGGCATCGAGGGTGTACCGCTGCGCAGCCATTGGGAGTGCCAACGTACAGGTGCAGTCCCTGCTGGATCGGTACGCCGGAATCCAGCACCGTTGAGCCCATGAACCGATGCCACAGCAGGGCGGCCCAATAGTTGGGCTTTGGGGTGAAGTCGTTTTCGTTCAGCAGCGCGTAGTCGCTGGCGGCCAGCGTGTTGTGCATCACCACCTGCACAC
>NZ_JBOGDD010001001.1:0-11936 GCF_050701675.1 Mycobacterium sp.
GGCGCGTCCGGTGCCGTAGTAGTCGCCGTTCTGCCAGTCCGGGTCGGACTTGATCGCCGACACCTGGGTGCTCTGGGTGCCGATCTGGTCGGCGGTCGCCCGCGCTCCGACCGCCAGCACCAGCGCAGCGCGGACGGTGTCGGGGTGGCCGACGATCCATTCGAGTGCGCGCGCACCACCCATCGAGCCTCCGACGACGGCGGCCACTTGGGTGATGCCAAGCACGGACAGCGCGGCGAGGTCGGCGTTCACCTGATCGCGCACGGTGATCGCCGGGAAACGCGAGCCCCACGGCTCACCGTCCGGTGCAAGGGAACTCGGTCCGGTGGAGCCACGGCATCCGCCGAGTACGTTCGTGGCGATCGCACACCAGCGGTCGGTGTCGATGGGCGCGCCCGGTCCTGCCACGCCGTCCCACCAACCGGGTGTCGGGTGATCGGGACTCGATGGTCCGGTGATGTGCGAGTCGCCGGTCAATGCGTGCAGGACCACGACGACGTTGTCGCGTGCCGCCGACAGTTCGCCCCACCGTTGCACGGCGATCTGGACGTCGTCGAGGACCGCCCCGGACTCGAGTGTCAGTGGGCCGATGTCGACGACGCCTACCTCGTCTAGGGCGGGCAGCGTCGGGAGGGCCACGTGGGTGATCGTCACTTCTCTACTCTCACAACGACGCCGCGGTCTGCGGCACGACGGAGAACGCCTTGGCGGCGGCGAAGCCCTGCTCGAGGTCGGCGAGGATGTCGTCGATGCCCTCGATGCCGACGGCGAGTCGCACCAGACCGGGCGTCACACCGCTGGCGAGCTGCTCATCGGGCGACAACTGGGCATGGGTCGTCGAGGCTGGGTGGATCACCAGCGAGCGGACGTCGCCGATGTTGGCGACGTGGCTGTGCAGAGTCAGCGCGTTGACGAACGCCTTGCCCGCGTCGATCCCGCCGGCCAGCTCGAACGCAAGCACAGCTCCGGTTCCCTTGGGCGCCAGCTTCTTTCCGAGCTCGTACCACGGGGACGAGGGAAGGCCGGCGTAGTTGACGGAAACCACTTCCGGTTCCCCCTCGAGGAACTCGGCGACCCGCTGGGCGTTTGCGACGTGGCGCTCGAGGCGCAGGCTCAGCGTCTCGAGGCCCTGGGAGACGAGGAACGCGTTGAACGGTGCGCCCGCGGAGCCGAGGTCACGCAGCAGTTGCACCCGCGCCTTGAGCGCGTAGGCGGGCGGGCCGAGTTCGGCGAACACCACACCGTGGTAGCTCGGGTCCGGCTCGGTGAATCCGGGGAACCGTCCGTTCGTCCAGTCGAAGTTCCCGCCGTCGACGATGACGCCTGCGATCGCCGTACCGTGTCCGCCGAGGTACTTGGTGGCCGAGTGCACGACGATGTCCGCGCCATGGGCGATCGGCTGGATCAGGTACGGCGTCGCGATGGTGTTGTCCACGATCAGCGGCACGCCGTTGTCGTGGGCGACGGACGAGACGCCTGGGATGTCGAGGACGTCGATCTGCGGGTTGGAGATGGTCTCGGCGAAGAACGCCTTGGTGTTCGGACGGACGGCAGCCCGCCAGGAGTCGAGGTCGTCGGGGTCGTCGACGAAGGTGGTCTCGATGCCGAGTTTGGGCAGCGTGTAGTGGAACAGGTTGTACGTGCCGCCGTAGAGCCGCGGGCTGGACACGATGTGGTCACCGGCGCTGGCCAGGTTGAGGATGGCGAAGGTCTCCGCCGCTTGGCCGGAGGACAGGAACAGGGCGGCGACACCACCTTCCAGCGCCGCGATGCGCTGTTCGACGACGTCCTGGGTCGGGTTGCCGATGCGGGTGTAGATGTTGCCTGGCTCGGCGAGGCCGAAGAGGGCGGCGGCGTGGGTGGTGTCGTCGAACACGTAGGACGTGGTCTGGTAGATCGGCAGTGCCCGTGCGTTCGTCGCGGTGTCGGGGGCCTGGCCGGCGTGGACCTGTTTGGTCTCGAACGCCCAGTTCGCGCTCGGATCGATTTCGGGTGTGGTCATGACGGATATCTCCTGGAGATGAGCTGGGGGTGCCCTAGAGGGCACGGATCAAGTGTTGGGATGGTTCAGCGACATCTGCACAACGTGGGCCTCCGCATCAGGTTTCCCTGTCTACTCAAGGGCCCGTCATGGCGGGCCCGCGCTTGCCGTGTAGCCGACTGCGACTACTCAACCTGGTCAATCACCCGGGGCACCCCACCGCGGTTGGAGGGTTGCCGGCCAGCGAGCCGGGGCTTGACGCTGGCACTCATGACCGAAACGAAGCGTATCTCGTGACGTGGTGTGCCTGCCAGCGGGTTCGTGGCGCATGGGGGGCGGGCCGACTCGGGAGGGGTCGTTCTCGACCCCCTACGTGCGCGTAGCGTCGCATTCGACGCGATACTGAAGGCTGCCGCGAGACCCGCGGAGCGCCCCAGATTCTGACCGACCATGACGCCGGGAGTGACCATGAGTGACCAGCAGCCGACCATCATCTACACGTTGACCGATGAAGCGCCCCTGCTTGCGACGTACGCCTTCCTGCCGGTGATCCGCGCGTTCGCCGATGCGGCCGGCATCGACGTCAAGACCAGTGACATCTCGGTGGCCGCCCGCATCCTCGCTGAGTTCTCCGACTACCTGACCGAAGAGCAGCGCGTGCCGGACAACCTCGGAGAGCTTGGCGAGCTGACACAGCTGCCGGAGACCAACATCATCAAGCTGCCGAACGTCAGCGCCTCGGTACCTCAGCTCCTCAATGCCATCAAGGAATTGAAGGCGAAGGGCTACGACCTTCCCGACTATCCCGGTGAGCCGAAGACCGACGAGGAGCGCGAGATCAAGGCGCGCTACGGCAAGTGCCTCGGCAGTGCGGTGAATCCGGTACTGCGCGAAGGCAACTCGGATCGTCGCGCACCCAAGGCGGTCAAGGAGTACGCGCGCAAGCACCCGCACAGCATGAGCCCGTGGTCTCAGGCCTCGCGCACTCACGTGGCGACCATGAAGCACGGTGACTTCTATCACGGCGAGAAGTCGCTGACGCTGGACCGTGCGCGCAACGTGCGGATGGAACTCACCGTCAAGGGCGGTGCGACGGTCGTGCTGAAGCCCGAGGTGAAGCTGGACGATGGCGACGTCATCGACAGCATGTTCATGAGCAAGAAGGCCCTGTGCGACTTCTACGAAGAGGAGATGGAGGACGCGTACAAGACCGGTGTGATGTTCTCCCTGCACGTCAAGGCCACGATGATGAAGGTGTCGCACCCCATCGTGTTCGGACACGCCGTGAAGATCTTCTACAAGGACGCGTTCGCCAAGCATCAGAAGCTGTTCGACGAACTCGGCGTCAACGTCGACAACGGGCTGTCCGACCTGTACGACAAGATCGAGTCGCTGCCTGCCTCGCAGCACGAAGAGATCATCCGGGACCTGCACGCGTGCCACGAGCACCGTCCGGAGCTGGCCATGGTGGATTCGGCCAAGGGCATCTCGAACTTCCATTCGCCAAGCGACGTCATCGTCGACGCCTCGATGCCCGCGATGATCCGACTCGGCGGCAAGATGTACGGCGCCGACGGCCGGACCAAGGACACCAAGGCGGTCAACCCGGAGTCCACCTTCTCGCGCATCTACCAGGAGATCATCAACTTCTGCAAGACGCACGGCCAGTTCGACCCGACGACCATGGGCACCGTCCCGAACGTCGGGCTGATGGCGCAGCAGGCCGAGGAGTACGGCAGCCACGACAAGACCTTCGAGATTGCCGAGGACGGCGTCGCCGACATCGTCGACAACGAGACCGGCGAGGTGCTTCTGACGCAGAACGTGGAGGCCGGCGACATCTGGCGCATGCCCGTCGTCAAGGACGCACCGATCCGCGACTGGGTGAAGCTGGCCGTGACCCGGGCGCGTGACTCCGGCATGCCGGTGGTGTTCTGGCTGGACCAGGAGCGCCCGCACGAGAACGAGCTGCGCACGAAGGTCAACGCCTACCTCGCCGATCTGGACACCGACGGCCTCGACATCTCGATCATGTCGCAGGAACGGGCCATGCGGCACACGATCGAGCGCGCGATGCGCGGGCAGGACACCATCGCCGCGACCGGCAACATCCTCCGCGATTACCTAACCGACCTGTTCCCGATCCTCGAGCTGGGCACCAGCGCCAAGATGCTGTCCATCGTGCCGCTGATGGCAGGCGGCGGGTTGTACGAGACGGGCGCGGGCGGTTCGGCGCCCAAGCACGTCAGTCAGCTGGTCGAGGAGAACCACCTGCGCTGGGACTCCCTCGGCGAATTCCTCGCGTTGGCCGTCAGCTTGGAGGATCTGGGTACCAAGACCGGCAACGACCGGGCCAAGCTCCTCGCAAGGGCGCTCGATGCCGCGACCGGAAAGCTGTTGGAGAACAACAAGAATCCGTCGCGCAAGACCGGTGAACTCGACAACCGGGGCAGCCAGTTCTACCTGGCCATGTACTGGGCGCAGGAACTCGCCGAGCAGACCGATGACAAGGAACTCGCCGAGCACTTCGCACCGCTGGCCAAGGCGCTGACCGACAGCGAGGACGCCATCGTGGCCGAATTGAACGAGGCGCAGGGAATCGCGGTGGACATCGGCGGCTACTACTACCCGGACGCCGAGAAGATCACGGCGGTGATGCGCCCCAGTAAGACGTTCAACGAGGCGCTGGAGGCCACCCGCGGCTGACCGTTCGTGGCGCCGGAATCCGGCCTTGTAATGTCGAGTGCATGTCGAAGATCAAGGTCGAAGGCACGGTAGTCGAGCTCGACGGTGACGAGATGACTCGGATCATCTGGAAGCTGATCAAGGACACCCTGATCCTCCCGCACCTCGACGTGAACCTCGAGTACTACGACCTCGGCATGGAGCACCGCGACGAGACCGACGACCAGGTCACCGTCGACGCGGCGAACGCGATCAAGAAGCACCACGTCGGCGTCAAGTGCGCCACCATCACGCCGGACGAGGCCCGCGTCAAGGAGTTCGGCCTCAAGGAGATGTGGCTGTCACCCAACGGCACCATTCGAAACATTTTGGGTGGCACGATCTTCCGCGCCCCGATCGTGATCGAGAACGTGCCGCGGTTGGTGCCCGGTTGGACCAAGCCGATCATCATCGGCAGGCACGCCTTCGGCGATCAGTACCGCGCCTTCAACACCAAGGTCGAGAAGCCCGGCACGTTCACGGTCACGTTCACACCGGACGACGGCAGTGAGCCGATGGTGCACGACGTCGTCCAGATCCCCGACGGCGGCGGCGTCATCATGGGCATGTACAACTTCAAGAAGTCCATCCAGGACTTCGCCCGTGCGTCGTTCAAGTATGGGCTGCAACAGAATTACCCCGTCTACCTTTCAACGAAGAACACCATCCTCAAGGGCTACGACGGGATGTTCAAGGATGAGTTCCAGCGCATCTTCGACGAGGAGTTCAAAGCGGATTTCGACTCCAGGGGCCTGACCTACGAACATCGCCTGATCGACGATATGGTGGCCTCCTGCCTGAAGTGGGAGGGCGGTTACGTCTGGGCCTGCAAGAACTACGACGGTGACGTTCAATCCGACACCGTCGCACAGGGTTACGGGTCCCTTGGGCTGATGACGTCGGTGCTGATGACGCCAGACGGCCAGACAGTCGAGGCCGAGGCCGCCCACGGCACGGTCACCAGGCACTACCGCCAGCACCAGGCGGGCAAGGCGACGTCGACCAATCCGATCGCCTCGATCTTCGCCTGGACCCGCGGACTCGAGCATCGCGGAAAGCTCGACAACACGCCCGCGGTGGTCGAGTTCGCACAGAAGCTGGAGGACGTGGTCATCGGGACGGTCGAGGGCGGCCACATGACCAAGGACCTCGCCCTGCTGATCGGGCCGGAGCAGGGCTGGGAGACCAGCGAGGAGTACCTCGGCACCATCGCCGACCATCTCAACCAGGCCCTGAGCTAGCCGTTGACCCCGCCGAAATAGAGTTCCCTGTCGCTACCGATCGCGGTTGACGACAGGGAATGCTATTTCGCGGGCCCCAATCGCGCCGGAGGGCTACCCCGCCGGCGGTGCCTGTCTCTGCGGCTCGGCATGCTGATCGACGAAGTCGGCGATCAGCTCGGTGATGCGTCCCGGCGCCTCGAGCATGGGGATGTGGCCGAGGCCTTCGAGGCGAATCACCTGGGCGTCGGTCGGCAGGTTGTCGACGAAGTACTTGGTGCCGCGCGGGCTTGGGAAGACCCTGTCCTGACCGCACAGCACCAGCTGGGTAGGCACGGCGACACTGGCGAGCTCCAGCAGGCCGGGGAGCCGCAAGGTCTTGAGCAACAGCTGCACGTAGGCCGTGCAGTGCGTCGCGTCATCCACCAGCGCGACGAGCTCGGGATGGCTGGGGCCGTCGGCTGGACCGCTGACGGGCAGGGTGGCGATCCGGCGCGCGAACGGCAGGTCGAGGATGCGGGGGCCGAGCAGCCGCGCCGCGATGAGAACCGGGCCGCCGAGGAGGAACTTCAGCACCGTCTCGTACTTCGATGGCGAGTGTTGCGACCAGCCGCCTGCCGGTGCGATCGCGGTGAGCGTGCGCGCCCGGCCGCGTCGTTCCAGTTCGAAGGCCACCCAGCCGCCGAGCGAGTTGCCGACGATGTGCGCAGTGTCCCAACCCAATTGGTCCATCCGCCGCTCGACGTCGTCGACGAGATCGGCGGTGTCCATGAACCACGACGAAGCGCGCAGTCCGCCGTTGTGGCCGACCATCGTGGGGGCGAACACCTCGAAGCGGCCGGTCTCGGCCAGCTGATCCGCGACCGTGCTCCAGACCGCCTGAGAGCACAGGAAGGGGTGCAACATCACGATCGGTTCGCCAGACCCCACGTGGATGGGCGCGCGTTGTGCCATGCCGCCGACCCTAAGGTGATACCGGCGGTACCGCAAGAATGGCGCGTCGGTCATGACCGTTAAGGTCATCGATCGTGATCGTCAGCACCGTCAACGTCAACGGCATCCGAGCAGCAGTCAAGGAGCGGTCGCCGGACAATCTCGGCCTTCTGCCGTGGCTGGCGCAGACGCGCGCGGACGTGGTCTGCCTGCAGGAGACCCGCGCCGACGACGACCAGCTGGCCGAGGCGTTGGCGCCCGCCCTGGTCAACGGGTGGCACCTCGCGTCGGCCGACCCGCATCTCAAGGGCCGCAACGGTGTTGCCGTGCTCAGCAGGCATGCCATCACCCGCGTGCTCATCGGGCCGGACGCCGACGAGTTCGCCGCGCACGGCCGCTACCTCGAGGTCGACACCGCAGGCGCCACCGTCGCCAGCGTGTACTTTCCGACCGGCGAGGCCGAGACCGACCGGCAGTTGGAGAAGGAACGCTTCATGGCCGCCGTCGCCACGCGCATGGCGGTGCTACGCCGCAAGCGTCGCGGGGCAGTGGTGTGCGGGGACTGGAACATTGCGCACACCGAGCACGACATCAAGGCGTGGAAGGCCAACAGGAAGAAGGCCGGCTTCCTGCCGAGCGAGCGGCAGTGGCTCTCCGATCTGCTCGCCACCGGCTGGGTCGACGTCGTTCGGGTGCAATACCCGGAGGTGCCCGGCCCGTACAGCTGGTGGTCGTGGCGAGGCAAGGCGTTCGACAACGACGCGGGCTGGCGGATCGACTACCAGCTCGCCAACGCACTGCTGGCCGACCGCGTGGTCGAAGCCCGCGTCGAGCGAGCCGACGCCTACGCCTTGCGGTGGTCCGATCACGCGCCCGTGACGGTGGAGTACGCCTGACGCCAGTCCGGCCGGCGGCCGAGGTGGCGCAGGATGCGCTCGAAGTCGTCGGTGCCCACCGATTCGACGGCCGGGCCGAACGGTGATCCCGCCGCGGCGCGGAAGTCGCCGTCGGGAACGGCCAGCACGAGTGGCAGGACGCCGGCGACCACGTCGTCGGGCAGTGAGTACGGGACGTTCAGCGCGGCGGCGACGTCCCAGCCGTGCACGGCATAGTCCACGAAGTGGAACCCCATCGCCATGGCGCCGGGGACGCGTGCGTCGGGGCCGAAGTCGGGAAGTGCGAACTCCACGTCCTGGGTGCCGTCGGCGGCGAAGGCGTCGAGTACGTCGTGAGCGGCCGCGGCATAGGCGCCAGCCGGGTCTGCGGTGACCGACGCAAGCACTCTCTCGGGCCGCCAGATCTCGGGATCGGCGCCGGAACCCCCTGCCGCCGCGGCGAACCCGCGGTGCTGGACGGTCATGTGCGCGAGCAGGTCGACGAGGTTCCAGCCCGCGCATGGCGTCGGAAGGTGGAGGTCTTCGGGTCGAACGGTGTCGACGACGTCGATCGACGCGAGCACGGCGATCCGATGCAGTGGGAGCAACGCATATGAATTAGTAGGCATAGACATACGATAGGCTCACGCATACGATATGGCAACGCCTACCATGATCCGATGTCGCAGCAGTCCCGTCGCCCCGATCTCGCGGCGATGCTCGCTCCGCTGGTGCGCGAGCTGATGGCCGCCGAGCAGCCGGTCTTGGAGGCGCACGGTCTCACGATGTGGGGCTACATCGTGCTGTTGGCCCTGGACCGCTCGTCGATGCGGACCCAGGCGGCGTTGGCCGAGGCGATCGGCGCCGACAAGACCCGCATCATCCGCACCCTTGACGAACTGCAGGAACGCGGACACATCGAGCGCCATCCGGACCCCGACGACCGCCGGGTGCGCCTGCTGGCGATCACTGACTCCGGGCGGGTGGTCAAGGCTGCCGCGCAGGCCGACATTCAGCAGGGCGAGGAACGGTGGCTCGGCGAGTTGGGCGCCGAGGAGCGACGGGTGTTCCTGAAGGTGCTGCGTCGGCTGACCCGTGACGAAACCGGATGACGGCAGTGGAAGGATCGAGGGCATCATGAGCCCAAGGAACACTGACGGCGCCCCCGAGAGGGTCGTCTTCTCCGGCGTGCAGCCCACCTCCGACTCCCTTCATCTCGGCAATGCCCTTGGTGCGGTCAGTCAGTGGATCGGGCTGCAGGACGGTTACGACGCCTACTTCTGCGTCGTCGACCTGCACGCGATCACCATTCCGCAGGATCCCGCCCTGCTCCGCAAGCGCACCCTGGTGACCGCCGCGCAGTACCTGGCGCTGGGCATCGACCCCAACCGGTCCACCGTCTTCCTGCAGAGCCACGTGCCCGCACACGCCGAATTGGCTTGGGTGCTGGGCTGTTTCACAGGGTTCGGTCTGGCATCGCGCATGACGCAGTTCAAGGACAAGTCGCAGAAGGAGGGCGCCGACGCCACCACCGTCGGGCTTTTCACCTACCCGGTGCTGATGGCCGCCGACGTATTGCTCTATGACACCGACCTGGTGCCCGTCGGCGAGGACCAGCGCCAGCACCTCGAGCTCGCCAGGGACGTCGCGCAGAGGTTCAACGCGCGGTTCCCCGGCACGTTCGTCGTACCCGAGCCGATGATCCAGAAGGCAACGGCCAAGATCTACGACCTGCAGGATCCAACCGCGAAGATGAGCAAGTCGGCTGCCACCGACGCGGGGCTGATCAGCCTGCTCGAGGACCCGAAGAAGACCGCAAAGAAGATCCGGTCCGCGGTCACCGATAGCGAACGCGAGATCCGCTTCGACCGTGACGCGAAGCCGGGTGTCTCCAACTTGCTGACCGTCCAGTCCGCCGTCACCGGCGTCGACGTCGACAAACTCGTCGAGGGTTACGCGGGGCGGGGATACGGCGATCTCAAGGCCGACACCGCCGAAGCCGTCGTCGAGTTCGTCACGCCGATCAAGGCCCGGGTCGACGAAATGCTGGCTGACGTGGCCGAACTGGAGTCGGTTCTGGAGGCGGGCGCCGAGCGGGCCAACGAGGTGTCTGCCAAGACGTTGCAGCGGGTATACGACCAGTTAGGGTTTCTTCCGACGAGCGCTCGAGCGAAGCGAAAATAGAATCGACAACCAGGAGGCCGGCGTGACCGAGCCGGCCAAGCCTGGCGTGATGGACCGGCTGCGCGCCAGATTCGTCTGGTTCGACCGCACGATGCGCGCTCAGGAGCGCTACAACGACAGCAAGGGCGACTTCTACGCCGCGGGCATCACGTACTTCACGATCTTCGCGCTGTTTCCACTTCTCATGGTCGGTTTCGCCGCGGGCGGCTTCGTGCTCGCCAACAGGCCCGACCTGCTCGCGGAGATCGAGGCCAAGATCAGGGGCGCCGTATCCGGTGACCTCGGGTTGCAACTCATCAACCTGATGGACTCGGCGATCGATTCGCGAACCTCGGTCGGCGTCATCGGACTGGCCACCGCCGCGTGGGCCGGACTGGGCTGGATGGCCAACTTGCGTGAGGCACTCAGCCAGATGTGGGGTCTGCAGCGCGGTGAACCGCCGGGCTTCGTGAGAACCAAGATCTCGGATCTGCTGGCACTCCTCTCGGCGTTCGTCGCGATCGTCGTCACCATCGCGCTGACGGTCCTCGGCAAGAAGACGGTGATGCGCCACGTGCTCGAGTGGCTGGGCATCCCCGACTTCCCGGCACTGGGCATCCTGTTGCGGATCGCCTCGCTGGTGGTGTCACTCGGTATCTCGTGGCTTCTGTTCACGTGGATCATCGCCCGGCTCCCGAGAGAGTCCGTGCGTTTCCGCAGTGCCGCGCGCGCTGGCTTGATCGCCGCGGTGGCGTTCGAGATCTTCAAACTCGTCGCGTCCGTCTATCTTTCATCGGTATTACGGGGCCCGGCGGGTGCCACGTTCGGCCCCGTGCTCGGCCTCATGGTCTTCTCCTACGTCACCGCGAGGCTGATCCTCTTCGCCACGGCATGGGCGGCGACGTCGCGGGAGAGCCTCGCCGCCGCTCCGGTCTGGCCTCCCGATCCCGCCGAGATCACTACCAGGGTCGAGGTAAGGGAAGGCATCGGAGTGGGTGGTGCGATCGCTGCGGCGGGGGTGGGCGCACTTGGAGCGCTTGGCCTTTCGCGGCTGACGCGTCGGCGTTAGTTCGTGGGTCGCCGGTTCAGCGACCGCGCGGCCATGATGAGGCCGAACACGACGATCGAGCCTACGACGCCGACGCCCACCCGAACGGGCATGGCATTCGCGGTCGGGAGTTGGGGTGCCGCGACGTCCTGGGCGGGAACCTTGTCGCCCAGTGGATTCTGGTCCCTCACGGTGAGCGACGGGTCGGGCTCGATGAGGGTGCCGACCTTCGTTCCCGGTGGTGTCCCGAATCCGTAGTCGAGGAGGTGGGCGGCCTGCTCCCACGGTGCGATCGGCAAGCGGGTGCCGTGCAGCATCACCACGACGAGCCGCCGTCCGTCACGCTCGGCCCCGCCGACGAACGTCTGGCCGGCGTCGTCCGTGTATCCGGTCTTGCCGCCGAGTGCGCCCGGGTAGTTGTAGAGCAGCTGGTTGTCGTTCTCCAACTGGTAACCGGGGCTGTCCTCTCCACCGTCGTGACCGGGGTGGCCGGGGAAGTCGTAGGTCTTGGTCGCGACGATGTCGCGGAAAACGGAGTTCTGCCAGGCGTACCGGTAGAACAACCCGAGGTCGTAGGCCGACGTGCTCATGCCGGGACCGTCCAGACCGGACGGAGTCGCGGCGCGGGTGTCGTGGCCGCCGAGCTTTCCGGCCAGGTCGTTGATCTTCGTCAGGGCGACGTCCATGCCGCCGAGCTGGACCGCAAGCGCATGCGCGGCGTCGTTGCCCGAGTGCATGAGCAGGCCGTGCAACAGGTCGTTCACGGTGTACCTGCCGCCCTGGTCGACCCCGACGCGGGTGCCCTCGGCCGCCGCGTCGTCGTTGGTCCCGATCACCTGCTTGCCGACCGGGAGTTCGCGCAGCGACTGCGTCGCCACCAGGACCTTGATGATGCTGGCGGGACGGTGCCTGCCGTGTGGATCTCTCGCCGCGATGATGTCGCCGTTGTCGAGATCGGCGATCACCCACGCCTCGGCGGAGACGTCGCCGGG
>NZ_JBOGDD010001002.1:0-11272 GCF_050701675.1 Mycobacterium sp.
CCCCTAGTCCGGGTAGACGTCCGTGGAAACCGGCGGCCGGACGAGCGTGCGCGGCAGGATCGAGGTGTCGGCAACGACGGCGGCGGCGACGTCACGGCAGCGTGCGAACCGGACGTCGCCGAGTCCGCACGCGTACTCGATGAGTCCACGTAGCGCGACGATGCGACCGGGGCGTCCCGAAAGAAACGGGTGCACACAGAGATTGAAGAGACAATGGTATTCGCGCATGCCGTCGAGCTCGGCCCGCCACATCTCGGCGACCTTGATGGGCGACTCGATCACCGACCCGATGTCAGGGTCGGGTAGATAGGCATACTGTTCCCAGTCGTCGAGCGACCAGTGCACGGGCAGCTCCACGACCGGGGCGAAGTCGGTGACAATGCGGTACGGACGGTCGTCTCCCATCAACGAGGAGTCGTAGGCAAGGCCGTGCTCGGCGATCAGGGTCGGCGTCTGCCAACTCGCGCCCCAAAGCGCCGCCCGGTGTCCGCGAATCTCGATGCCCTGTGCGGCGAACACCTGCAGTGCCCGTTCGAAGTCCGCCCGCTCCTCGGCGGGCGTCATCGTCCCCGGTGACCGGTGGCTGTAGGAGTGATGCGCCACCTCGTGACCGCGCTCGACGATGGAGGCCGCCAACCCCGGTCGGTGTTCGGCAACCCACCCAGGGATGAAGAACGTTGCCGGAACTTCGATTTCGTCCAGCATGTCCAGAATGCGCGGCACGCCGACGTCCGGACCGTAGGACTGGTGCGACATCGTCATCATGTGGTCGGCATAGTTGCGACCCTGCGCGAGGATCGGGGTCTCGGCGTCCACGTCGAAGGTCAGGGTCGCCACGGCGGCGGCGTCGCCGTGCCACGACGGCGTCAACGGACTGCGTGCGCGGTGTGCCACGCCCGTGCGTTGGCGATGGTGGCCATGGGCGAGAGCATCGCATGGTCGAAACGATCCAGGTCGACACCCATGGCCATGCGCGTGGGTAGGTCGGGGTTGGCGAGCGCTCCGCGCCCGATCGACAGCAGGTCGGCGTGGCCGCCGCCGAGCACGTCCGCCGCCTGGTCCAGGTCGTGCATGCCGCCGTTGGCGATCACGGGTAGGCCGCTCACCACGCGTGCCAGCTCCGTGATGGTCCGCCCGTCGCCAAGGCGCGCGGTCTCGATGAAGTCGCGGCCTTCGCTTGCGATGTGCAGGTAGTCCGCATCGGCGTCGCGCAATGCCCCGAAGATGATCTCGGCGTCGCCTGCGCCGCCCGGCCAGCGGTAGGTGAAGTCGTTGACCTTGGTCTGCGACAATCGGACACCGACCACGAACCGGTCGGTCACGGCCCTGCGGATGTCGCCGATCGTTTTGGCAGTCAATCTGATTCGGTTCGCCACCCCTCCGCCGTGCTCGTCATCGCGGGTATTGGTGTAGTCGGTGAGGAACTGGTCGAGCAGATAGCCGTTGGCGGCGTGCACCTCGACCCCGTCGAAGCCGGCCGCCTGCGCGCGGGTTGCGGCGTCGACGAAACCACCGACGACCGCATCGATATCGGCGGTGACAGTTGCGCGAGGGGTCGGCCACGGACCCGACCCGCCATACTCGTCGAGCATCTCGCCACGCGGGGTGATGGCCGACGGTGCGATGGTGCCGACTCCGTACGAATTACCTTGTGACAGAGCGCCTGCGTGCATGAGCTGCGCAACGATTGGTGTCCCAGCGGCGTGCACTGCGTCGACGACGCGGCGCCAGCCTTCGACGTGGGCGTCAGTGGCGAGTCCGGGTTGGTTGAGGTAGCCCTGACTGTGCGAGGTGTCGGTATAGGTGCCCTCGGTCAGGACCACACCGAAGCCGCCGCGGGCGAAGTCGCCGTAGTACGCGACCATGTCGTCGGTAGGCGTGCCGTCCGGGGCGGCCGACACCCGGGTCATCGGCGCCACCGCCAGCCGGTTGTTCAGCTCCAACGTGCCCAGCCGGAAGGAGGTGAGGGCGGGATGTTTGGTCAGCATCGTCAAATCTCCTGTGTGCATTCGGAATTCGGAACTGTGAGCTCGAGGACGAGCGGTGTGGGGCGCTCACCGTTAATGGGGTTCAGGTCCATCGGGCAGGCCGACACCGCCACGACGCAGTCCAGTGCCGCTTCGAACGTCACTGCGTCTCCGGGCCTGCTGACCGCGGGCAACCAGCGTAGGTCGCCGCCGCTGACCGGAATGTTCATGAACACGTTGACCGGCTGAGGCACGACGTCGCAGATCATGCTCAGTTCACGCAGCGCCATTCGCAAGTTGTCGGCGCACGAGGGGTGCCCGGGTGCGCCCAGGGTGTGGTAGCGGACGGGGTCGCAAGCAGCGATCAGCATGTCGTGCACACCCGGTGACGTATCGGCAGCCAGTGTCAGGATCGGCCGACGTCGATTCGTCACGAAGTCTTCACCGATGCGCGGGAACAGTCGGCCGGTGGACGTGCGAGTGTGCGACGCCGAGAGGTGCTCGCCGAGGTCGGCCATCGCGAATGCGAACACGTCACCGACCTGGCCGCCCTCGACGTCGATCACCCGTACCTGCCCGCGCTTGGGCAGTCGGACGGCACGGCCCGTGCCTGGGGGCAGCACGACCTGAGTCGTGGTGTTCGTCAACTCCATGCCAGCAGTCAACGCGTCCCACCTACGAAGCGGTGATGGACATTGATCCACCAATGGGTCCAGATCGCTAGAGCTTTCTCCACGCCCGTCGGTGCCCACGCATCCCTAGCGTGCAACCATGCGAGTTAGCGCACGGGAACTCTGCGAGCGGTCGCTGGCACGGACGAATGAGCCCGAATCCAAGTCGGCGATGATCACGGTGACCGCCGTCCGGGCTCGCCGCGAGGCAGCACTCAGTGATCAACGGCGCCGAAGCGGCGCGCTCCTCAGTCCTCTCGACGGTGCCCCGATCGTCTGGAAGGACCTGTTCGACATCGCCGGTGAGATCACCACGTGTGGGTCGGCGTCGTTGTGCAACGCTCCCCCGGCAAGGATCGACAGCACACTGGTGCGCCGGGCGCAGCGACTCGGCATGGTGACGGTCGGCAAGACGAACCTCAGCGAATTCGCCTTCTCCGGTCTCGGTATCAACCAGTGCTTCGGCACGCCGGTCAACCCCATCGATCCCACACGTGTACCCGGTGGGTCCTCGTCAGGGGCGGCGGTGGCGGTGGCGGCTGGTATCGCACCGCTCGCCGTGGGTACCGACACCTCCGGTTCGGTACGGGTTCCCGCGGCGTTCACTGGTTGCGTCGGTTTTCGGGCGAGCCCTTACCGATACGGCGCCAACGACTTCCGGCCACTTTCTCCAACCCTGGACGGCGTCGGCGTGATCGCACGCACCGTGGACACCATCCGCGAGTTCGACCGGCTGTTGGCGTCGGACGCAGCCAAGGAAAATTCCGCCGCCGAACTTCGGGTGGTGATTCCGAGGGGCGACTTGATCGACGCCTGCAGTGCCGGGGTCTCGGAAGCGTTCACCGCGGCGATCACTGCGCTGTGCAACGCCGGGGCGGTGACCGTCACCACCTCCGAGCTACCGTCACTGCGGCAGGCCCAGCGACTCCTCGACACGTACGGCACGATCGTCGGCGCAGACGCGTACCGCAGCCACCACCAGCTGCTGACGCATCCGGACGGCATCGAACCCGCCACCCGCCGTCGCCTGATGAACAACGCCGGAGCCGAGCCGGCGGTCGGCTCCGTTCGCGCAGCGATGCCCAGGCTGCGCCGTCAGTTCGCGGCCGAGCTGGGCGGCGCGCTTCTGCTCTGTCCCACGGTTCGGCACGAGCCCCCGCGCCTCGACGACCTGCTCGCACGGGACGACGTGTACGACGCCTTCAACGCCAGCACGCTCCGCACCACCATGGTGCTCAGTTATCTCGGGACGTGCGGCGTGAGCCTGCCGCTGTACGGGCGGCCGATCGGACTGCTGGTGTCCGCGCCCGCAGGCCACGACGGCGTTCTCCTCGCCACGGCTTCGCGAATGGCGGAGTTCGTCGGTTAGGTGGCCAGCGTCGGCGGCGGGGAAACCGGTGCGCGCCACCGTCATCTGGACGGTGTCGTAGTTGTCATGCGCGCCCGGGAGCGCCATGAATTCTGCCTGGTGCAGTACTACCAATGATCTTCGGCGCACGCTCCTCGCCGGATTCGAAACGTCGCCAGCCACATCGACCATCTCGCCATGGCTCCGATCGGGCGCCTGGCCGGCGCCTACTCCACCGTCGACCCTCTTCGACCCCGCGGTCGCGAACCGCCGTCAGTGAGCGCCGACGGCGTTCAGACGAGGCTTATCGGCAGGCAGGTGGCGGCCACCCACGTTCGTACTGCATCTCAGTTACGTAATAGTTGGTCCCACCGTTGTCGAAATCTCTCGGGTGTCGACGATCCCCACCGCCGCGCCGTGGTGAACCACCACCACGATCCGCGACCGCTCGCCGTCGGCCCGTTGCCGAACCACCGCAACGGGTTCGCCGATGCCGGCCAAGGCCGGTACCGGGCCAAGGTGGTCGCGGACCAACGCGTCAGGCGGCAGCGATCGGGAGGCATCCAGGTCGATCGATCCGACGATCTCCGCGGCCACCACCGCGGCCCCACTGCGGCGGACGTGAACCGGTAACACGGGTAGAACGCCCGCGGCCGCCCGAGCATCTGCGATGGTCGAATCGACTGGCACTCCGACGTATTCACGCGCTGAATCGAATGCGGGCGCGCGCAGTGCGGAGTCGTCGAATCCCCAGCGTGCGAGCCATGCGTCGTTGTAGTACTTGGTCAGGTAGTTGCGTCCGGAGTCGGGGATGATGACCGCGATCACCGACTCCGGTGGCACCCGGTCGGCCAACTTCAGTGCGGCCGCAACCGCAACTCCGCCCGAACCGCCGATGAAGATGCCGTCCTTGGCGGCTACCCGGCGGGCGATCTCGATGGCCTCGTGATCATCGACGGTGATGAACTCGTCGATCACCTGGGCGTGATAGGACCTTGGCCAGACGTCTTCCTCGGTGTCCGGATGCAAGTAGTGGCCGACGGATTCGACGTAGTAGGCGCGTCCATCACCGCCGGAGTACCGCGACGATGACGGGTCGGCTCCGACGACGCGAACCCGTTGGTCGGAAATCGATTTCAGGTATTCGCCCGTGCCCGTGATGGTTCCCCCGGTGCCGACACCGGCGACCAGATGAGTGATCGAACCCTGGGTCTGATGCCACAGTTCGGGACCGGTCGTCTCGAAGTGGGCCTGCGGATTGGCCGGATTGTCGTACTGGTCGGCGAGCCAGCCTCCTTGCGTCTCCTCCGCGATGCGTCGCGCCAGCGTGCGGACGTGTTCGGGGTGCCCGACCGGCCTTCCGGATGCGGTGATCACGACCTCCGCACCGAGTGCCCGCAGCAGGTCGGTCTTGTCGCTGCTGGTCTTGTCAGGAAGAACGGTGATCACGCGGTATCCACGGGCCGCCGCGATCAGCGCCAGACCGATGCCGGTGTTGCCCGACGTACCCTCGACGATGGTTCCGCCTTGACGCAGAAGTCCGGCCGCCTCGGCCGCCAGAACCATCTCCCGCGCGGCCCGATCCTTGACGCTGCCACCAGGATTGAGATATTCGAGCTTCAGGTAGATGCGCGCCTTGCCGGCATCAGCCGCCGCGTTGAGTCTGACCAGCGGTGTATTGCCGATCGCATCCGTGATCGACTCGTACACGAGATCGGCGCTGGGCGGACGCTCGATGACCGGACCGGCCAAAGCAACACCTTTTCCTCGTCATGTGTGTTCTGCCTTGCCCTCGCATCGTGACCGCCACCGACCGTCGCGGGGAGTATTTGAACCAGCGTGGTTCTAGGAGAACAATCCCGACCCGGCACACCGCACCCGATCGGGCTGCCGTCGGCCGCGCTTGCAGCTAGCAGGAGAGCCGTCGCTAATCTTCCTGTTGAGGCCGTCCTGGGTGATTGGGTGCCAACGGGATTCAAGACAGCGTCACGTCACCGCCGAACGCCTCGTGAGTCAGAGAGAGGGAAACACATGGACTTCCTGGTACGGATCGACAGCAGCGGGGTCTACTCGTTGCCCGAGGCGCAGCGGCAGAAGCTCGTGGAGGAGGAGTGGGCACGAGGACGCGAGTTGCATGCCAAGGGCATCCTGCGCACTCTCTGGAGCCTTCCCGGCAGCAAGGGAAATTTTGGTCTGTGGTCGGCCCGCGACGCAGACGAACTGGCCGAGGCGTTGCAGAGCCTGCCGATATGGCCGTTCATCACCACCGAAGTCACCCCACTGGCCAAGCATCCCCTGATGGCCGCAATCGAACAGGAGTGACGGCGTCGAAACCGCGCCCGAAGCGGCCCAATTCTCAGATGTACATCGCGGGATCGATGTAGGAGGTCGGATCGACCCCCTCCTCCCGTTGTTTCTCCGTCCGCGGACGTACGACTGCGGGGATGCCGGTCGCGATCGATTCCGCAGGCACGTCATGGGTGACCACGGCGTTGGCCCCGATGGCGCTGTCGTCGCCGATGCGCAACGGCCCAAGGACCTTCGCCCCGGCGCCGATGGTCACCCGGTTGCCGATCGTCGGATGACGCTTGACCTGTTTCAGGGTCCGGCCACCGAGGGTCACCCCGTGGTAGACCATGACGTCGTCGCCGATCTCGGCGGTCTCCCCGATCACCACGCCCATGCCGTGGTCGATGAAGAACCGCCGCCCAATGGTCGCGCCAGGATGGATCTCGATGCCGGTGAGGAACCGGGTGAACTGCGTCAATATGCGGGCGGGCCCGCGCAGTGTCGGCCTTGCCCACATGCGGTGGGCCACCCGATACGACCAGATGGCGTGAAGACCGGAATAGACCAGGGCATTCTCGACGTCTCCCCGAGCCGCCGGGTCGTGCACCCGCGCGTTGGCCAAGTCCTCGCGCAGTGTGGACAGCAATGTCATGGAGCGATCACTGCCTGATGTGATCGAACAGTGCAGTCGAGATGTACCGTTCGCCGAAGTCGGGGATGACGACGACGATGAGCTTGCCGGCGTTCTCAGGGCGCTTCGCCAGTTCTAGTGCGGCCCAGACGTTCGCGCCGGCCGAGATTCCGCCAAGAATGCCTTCATCGGTGCCGAGAGCCCGCGCGACCGTGATGGCGTCGTCGAACCCGACGTCGATGATCTCGTCGTAGATGGTCCGGTCGAGGATCTCGGGAATGAAGTTGGCGCCGAGGCCCTGGATCTTGTGAGGTCCGGGATCACCGCCGGTGAGGATCGGAGAATCCACCGGTTCGACGCCGACGATCTTCACGGTCGGCTTGCGGGCCTTGAGGTTTCGCCCGACTCCGGTGAGCGTGCCGCCGGTCCCGATGCCGGCGACGAAGATGTCGACTCTGCCGTCGGTATCGTCCCAGACTTCTTCGCCGGTCGTACTCTCGTGGATCGCCGGGTTGGCGGGGTTGGCGAACTGGTCGGCCGCAACCGCGTTTTCAGTCTCGGCGATGATCTGCTTCGACTTCGCCACGGCGCCGGCCATACCCTCAGCGCCCGGGGTCAGGACGATCTCGGCACCATAGGCACGCAGCATCACCCGGCGCTCGGTGGACATCGTCTCCGGCATCGTCAGTATCACCTTGTAGCCGCGGGCCGCGCCGATCATCGCCAGCGCGATCCCCGTGTTGCCACTGGTGGCCTCGACGATGGTCCCGCCGGGCTGCAGGTCTCCGGACCGCTCAGCGGCGTCGATGATCGCCACCCCGATGCGGTCCTTGACGCTGTTGGCGGGGTTGTAGAACTCGAGCTTGGCCGCAACCTGCGCACCGAGTCCCTCGGTCAACCGGTTCAGCCGGACGAGCGGAGTACGCCCGACCAGCTCGCTGACGTTCTCGTAGATCCTGCCCATGGCTGACCTTCCTCGTGGACCGGTTGGCACCGGCACCTTGCTGCGATTACACCTGATCCCATTGCAACACGTTCGCGTGAGTACCGCGGCACCTGGTCGATGTCGGCCAAGACCGGCCGGGGTCAAGGCTGGTAAGCACTCCGCAGCCTCTTGGCGGCGACGCCAGCCGGCTGCGTGACGGAAGACAGGACTCGCCAGGGGCGGATGAGTTGCGAAATGCCATCTTTGGTTCACTTGTGGCATGAGCGTGGTAGTCGTAGGAAATCCCAAACCGAAGTCGCGGACGCGGGCGGCCGCGGAGCTCGTCGCCACGAAGCTGAGCGGCACTCCCCCAGAACACGTCATCGACGTCGTCGACCTCGGGACCGGCCTGCTCGGGTGGGGCGACCCGAAGGTCGCCGAGGCCAAGGACATCGTGAAGTCAGCCGACTTCCTGGTGGTCGCATCGCCCACGTTCAAGGCCACCTACACGGGGCTGTTGAAACTCTTCCTCGACCAGTTCGGCGCGGGCGAGCTTGGGCAGATTCCGACGTTCGCACTGATGCTTGGCGGCTCCCCTGCGCACTCGCTCGCCCCGGAACTGACTCTGCGTCCGGTCCTCGTCGAGATCGGCGCGAGCTGCCCGGCGCCGGGCCTGTACCTGCTCGACTCCGATTACGAGACGTCACCGGACCTCGACGGGTGGCTGGAGATCGCGGGCCGGTACGTCCCGGGGAAGTAGCGTGACCACTCCCTTCCCGTGAGTCCTCCACGGCGTCACATTGCCGCAGTCGACACTTCCGCTCGTGCGACGAATGCACGTTGCCGGTCCCGCGCCGACATCGCGCCCCACACACCGTAGGTCTCGCGCGCGGACAACGCGTGGTTGCGGCAGCATCGACCACCGGGCACGCGCGGCAGATCCGTTTCGCGCGCTCCTCCCGTGCCCGTAGACCCGCTCGACCACCGTCCTCCGGATAGAAGATCTCGGGCGTCAGTTGTCGGCAACTCCCCCACTTCTGCCAGCTCTCCTCCCCGAACAGCGGTCGTGGCGACCGCTGCCCGGACCCAAGGGCCAGCTCGGGCGCCGTCTCCTCGGCCGCCATCGTTAGCTGCCGTTCACCGCGATGTTGGTGATGTCGGGACCGTTGCCGAGCGACTGCCAGGTCCAGTTGGTCACCCGCTTCGACGTCGGAATCGACTTCACCCGCTCGATCAGCGGGAACCACGCCAGGTCCTTCGTCGCGATCTCGTTGGCGTCCTTCCAGTGCTGCGCTGAGTCCTCAGCCGAGAGTGCCTGGTTGACAGCGCCATTGAGTGCGGGGTTGGCGTAGGTGACGCCGTTCCACGTACCACCGGGAGCGAAGTCCGAGTCCAGCCATCCGCCCAGCGTCATCCGTGCGCTGTTGCCCTGCCAGTCCGGCGTCCAGTTGGTGATCGCCAGGTCCCACTGGTCGAGCTTGGACTTGTCGCCGAGGAACGCGCTGAACGTGCTCCAGCTTTCGCCGGGGATCGGGGTCAAGCGGACCGTGATGCCGGAGCGGGCCGCCGCGCTCTGCACGGAGGTGGCGATCTTCTCGAATTCCGGAGTGTTGCGGTAGGCGACGTTCACGGTCAGATTCTGCTGACCAGCCTCTGCGAGTAGGGCCTTGGCCTTGTCCGGGTCGCCCTTGTCATCCGTTGTCGGGTAAGGGTTCTCGCCGGTGTAACCGACGATCGTTGAGGTGAGGATCTCGTTGCTTGGGATCGCCGAGTCGGGGCCACCCAGCCCACGGACGACGTCACTGCGGTTCAGCGAGTAGTTGAACGCCTGCCGGACACGCAGGTCCTTGAAGGCCTTCTGCGCTGGAGTCTTCGGGTCGGCCGGGTTGTTCCAGCTGATGAAGACCGCCGACCCGCTTGCAGACTTGTAGAGGTGATCGGGGTCGGACTGCTTGTACTGAGCGATGACGTTCGCCGGGTAGGCCCGCACGTACAGACCGATGTCCGCGGTTCCGGTCTGGATCTGCTGGGACGCCGCATCCGGAGATGCGACGGTGGTGTCGAACACGATCTCGTCGGCGTAGGCGTTGCGCGGGTCGCCGTCGGCGTCGTAGTTCTTGACCTTTGCCAGCGTCAACTGCTTGCCCTGGTCATAGGACGCGACGTAGTAGGGGCCGCTGGAGACGTAGTTCTTGCGGAACTCCAGGCTGTCGGCGAAGTACTTGGACACCACCTCCTCGGGCAGCGGGCTGACGAAGTTCAGCGTGAGGATGTCGAGGATGTCACTGGCGGGCTGGGTGAGGGTGAGCTGGAAGGTCTTGTCGTCCAACGCCTTCACACCGCTGATGTCGTGGGTGTCGATGAACTTCTTCGCCGCGCCCAGGTCACCAGTGGGCACCTTCGCGAACTCGTCGGAGTACTCCTTGAAGCCGGCGAACAACGCGTTGTAGTACGTGATCGCGCTGACCTGGCCGTTGGGGTCGGGGAACCGCTTGATCGCATAGACGAAGTCCTGCGCGGTGATGGGCCGGGTGCTGGCTCCCGAGAATGCTATGTCGTCGCGCAGGTGGAACGTGTAGGTCTTGCGGTCGGGGCTGATGTCCCAGCTCTTGGCGAGGTCGGCAACCACCTTGGTGTCCTGACCGATGCCATTGCGATCACCTGCGTAGGTGACCAGCTGCCGGGTGGTCGCCCGGATGACCTGCCACGCCTCTGCCGAGTACGCGATCAACGGGTCGAGAGCGTCGACGTCGCCCACCGAGGCGACGTGCAGCGTGCCACCGTGCGCCGCCGCGGGGTCAGTCGAAGCGGAGCCGCCTCCATTGCTGCCGCACGCCGCCAGCGTCGCCGACACCGCAATCGTGGTCAGCAGGGCGGTTATCCGCCGTCCAGTCCTGTACTTCATCGTTCTCCTTCGTTGTGCGAAACCGTGTGGTCATTTGGCGCTGCGGGCGTGGGTGACGACGTCGACGACGAAGGTGGTGACGACGAAGATCACAGCACCGAGCAGGGTGCAGCCGATCACCACCGGTGCGTCGCCGGCCTTGGCTGCGCTCACCGCGAGGCGGCCCACCCCGTCGAGACCGAAGATCTGCTCGGTGATGATGGCACCGCCGAGGATGGTCGCGAACTCGATGCCGCCGAGGGTCAGGATCGGGTTCAGCGCCGCCGACAGCGCGTGGTCGAAGTAGACGCGCTGCGGCGCAACACCCTTCGCCCTCGCGGTGCGAATGAAGTCTCGGCCCGCGACCTCCAGCACCGAGGCCCGCACCACCCGCTGGAATACGCCCACCTCGGCGAGCACCAGGGTCAGCCATGGCAGCAGCAGATGCTGGGCCCATTGCCCGGGCGACTGGGTGAGCGCAACGTACCCGCCGCCGGGAAAGGCCCTCACCCCGGCGAGCGAGAGCTGGAAGTAGAACACGTAGAGCAGCACGACGC
>NZ_JBOGDD010001003.1:0-11214 GCF_050701675.1 Mycobacterium sp.
ATATTGGTGCGACGTATTTGATCATCGTCGTCATGGTGTTCACTCCTTTGGCCAGGCCGCCGCATTCGGCTACCCCTGATTCTTCCGTCATGGCAGATCGGTGTCGTCAACGCTGACACCTAATCCACCCGCCGCTGGCTGGATCTTCACCTTCGTTGCTGACTCGAGTCTTGTTGAAATAGGTGAGATATCAGTCTGCTGCCATCCCGCACGTCTGCCACTCGCTGACACCGCCCGGACCATCCAGGTAACACGGACGTGCGCTTCGGCGGCGGCAGCACGACCGCGTCCACGGTTGCGTCGTCGTCATCGGTTGCCGCCGCACGCCTACTTCACGACGGTGCGCTGCACGCCGAGATCGATTGCCCCGTCATCGGTTGCCACGGACGCCTCGACGATGTCGCCGTGGCGCAGGTATTTTCGGCTCCTGGCCTGCCTCGAGAAGAAGACCCTCCACTTCAGCTGGTCCGGGAGCAACGACCCGATGACCTCGACGGGCTTGGGTGGTGCGCTGATTGCCGTGCCGACCGGGGTACCGGTCAAGACCAGGTCGCCGGCATCGAGACGCTGAAACCGCGACAGCGCCTGCAGTGCCTGCACGGGTGGGTAGATGATGTCGCCGTCGACGAGCATGTCTTGGCGGATCTCACCATTCACCCGCAGTTGCAGCCGCAGATCACCGAAGCGCTTGAGCTCGTCGGCGTCCAGCAGCACCAGCGCGGGCCCGGCCGGAGTGAATGTCGGATACGACTTCGCTTCGTAGAACTGCGTTTTCGTCAACTGCACATCGCGCGCCGAGACGTCGTTGGTGACGACCAGCCCGCAGACGTAGTCCGAGAGATTGGCTTCGGTGATGGTGGTGCCGACGGGCAGCTCGCGACCGATGATCAGACCGATCTCGACTTCGTAGTCGAGCAGCCGGACGTGATCGGGTTTGACGATGTCGTCGAATGGGCCGCTGATGGAGCCGGATGCCTTGCGGAAGAAGGCCAGTGGGGTGGCCTTCGGGTCACGTCCGGCGTCTTCGACGTGGGAGGCGTAGTTGGTCATTTGGGCCACCACTCGACACGGCGCGGTGACCGGGGACAGCAGTTGCAGGCTGGCCACGGGCACGGTGTCGGTGTTGTGAGAGACGGCCTCGATGGCGGTTCGGTCTGTCAGCAGCTCGCGGGTAGTGGCGGCCGTGGTGGCGACCCGAGCGGCCCCGGTGGAGGTCTGCACCCACCAGGCATCGGCGGTGCGCAGGATGGAGATGGTCATCGTGGGTCCTTGAGTTGTGAAGTGGAGGTCAGGAATTCGCCACGCTGAGCAAACCGCGCAGGCTGGCCAGGTCGAATTCGTTGTCGTCGCGCAGCGCGCTGATCATCGAGCGAAGTTCGCGCAGCGATTCGCGGCCGGGCGCGATGCCGAGGAAGTCCTTGGTGATGGGCGGTCCCCATTGGGAGAGCCCGGAGGCGGTGAACGGAGCCCAACCCGGCTCGAGCGTGCAGTCGAACACGTCACCGTCGCTGAAGTGCTCGACCATGACATCGTCGGGATCGCGCCAGTAGTCGAAGATCTGGCTTCCCTGGATGTGGCGGCCGATTCCCCACGAGCGGTGATAACCGAGCTCGGCGAGGTAGCGCCCACCGGCGCCCATCGCGTCGATGTCGCTGACCTGGTAGGCCGAATGGACGTAGCGGTTGGACGGGCCCAAGGCCATCGCCAAGGTGTGGTGGTCGGCGGGAGTCTGCCCGCGATCGCAGCGGATGAAGCTCATGACGGGCCCGCGGTCGCGGCGCCCCGGGTAGTACAGGAAGTCGCTGACGATCATCCCGAGGTGATCGAGGTACCAGTCGAGCGCTTGGCGGTACTTGGTCGTCTGCATCACCACGTGCCCGAGCCGCTGCACCCGCGTCGGCTCGCGCAGCGGGCGCTGCGTGGTGTTGATCCGCTGGACTTCGTGCCCGAAGTTCAGCTGATGCGGCGGCTGTGCCGGGAGGGCCTCCAGCTGGTGAGTGCCTGCCACGACACGGACCGTGACACCGCTGGGATCGGCCAGGTCGACGGCCACGCCGCCGAGTGACTCTGGTAGCGCGTGGAGTGTGGTTCCGGTGGCCTCGGCCAGCCGCAGCACGTCGGATTGGTCCTGTGCGGTGTAGGCGGCTCCGACGAATCTCGACCGGGGACCTCGCCGGATCAGCACGCAGGGTGAGCCGGAATCGGTGCCGCGCAAGTACAATTCGTCGGCCGTGCGCATAGCGGTGCTGAAGCCGAACGCGCACGAAAATGCCTCAGCCCGTTGCAGATCCGGCTTCTCGAACTGCAACCAGGCAATATCGTGGACCTTGATGATCGGGTCAGCTGACCGCCCCGGATGCTCTCCTTCGTGAGCACCCTGATCACTGTGCAGTTCGTTGTGGGCGCCGACGACACGGTCGCTCATCACTGCGTCTGCTCTCGAAATGGCAACCGCGCCTCGAAGAACTCGACCGCTCCGCTGGGCTCGAGTGTGACGACATCGAGGCCGAATTCCCCCAGCCATCTTTCGACCTCACCTGCATGCGGAGCGTTTCCAAACACGCCGGCACGACGCAACACCGCGATCAGGGCATCCTTGCGCGGACCTCGACCGGTAACGCATGACGTCCCCCGCAGCGTCCCTCCTGGCTTGAGCACGCGAGTGAGTTCGCCAAGCGCCGCGCGCGGGTCCGGCAGACAGTGCAGCCCGTTGTAGGTCACGCAGAGCTCAAAGCTTGCGTCGTCGAATTGAAGCGCGGTGACGTCGGCTTCGACGAACTCGATCGCGTCTTGCACCCCGCGTCGGCCTGCCGCAGTGCGCGCTTGTTGGAGCATGTACGGCGATATGTCGGCCGCGACGTAGTGCACGGCCTGGCCGGGCCGTAATCCACGGAAGGCGAACCCACCGCCGCACGGTACGTCGAGTATCGAGGCCCCGATCGGGGCATCTGCAAGACGCTCGATGTCAGCGAACATGCGTCGCATGTCGGCCCCCCACATCGCCCAGGCGCCGACCCTCGCGACACCGTCGTGCTTGACGCCGGCATCGTAAATGGCCGCCGTGACACGCTCGGAACGCCACCTCTCCGTTACGTCGACCATCACTCCGCCTGCGCGTCGGGGGCATCCCACGGCATCGACCCCGAGACCCAGTGGGTCAGTTCCTGCTGGTCGTTGCTGTGCAAGTGTCGCGGCGGCGTCACGAACGTCGCGTACGGCCGGCAACGCACCAGAACCCGGCCCTCCTGCTCTGCGACAGCTGCGACGGCGGGGCGCAGCTCCGCCGGCACTGGGTCACCCGACATGCGTTCAGCCACCGCCATCATCACGTCGATCAGGGTTTCGTCATCGTCGTCGATCACCGCGTCGCAATAGACCTGCAGGTAGGCAAAGGGCCAGGTTTCGTCGAGTAAGCAGAGGCTGACTTTGCCGCTCCGCGCCACCGCTTTGGCCTTGGCCCTATCGCGCATGGTCGCCACCAGCAGGTCGCCGTTGTCGTCTGGGACGTAGTAGACGATCGACATCGCCGGGCCGTCCGATTGGCGGCCGTAGCCGAATACGCAGGTCCGGTGGGTCTGAACGAACAGCCGCCGCTCAGAAGGCAGCATGTCGCGATCCGTCGGCGCCTGGAACGGATCCTTGGACAGGGGCAGCAGACGCGCAGATTCGCGATCTCGGTTTTGATTCGTGGTCTCAGGGGCAGTGCTCATGGTCTCTATCCTCCCGCGAATATTATCGATCGATAATAAGGGTACACTTCGAAAGATGGAACGCAAGACCCCAGCGCCGACCAAGGTGCGCCTCCGCCGGACGCGGACCGACATCCGAGAGGCCCTGCTGGAGTCGGCGCTGGTCGAGTTCGGGGCCAAGGGCTTCGACGGCGCGTCGACGCGGGCCATTGCATCGCGCGTTCAGGCACACCAGCCGCAGATCAACTATCACTTCGAATCCAAAGCGGCGTTGTGGAGGGCGGCGGTGGATCACCTCTTCGGGCTCTTGTGGGAGGCATTCGACGGCGCCATACCTGCGAACCTGACCGGGATCGAGGCCCCGGCGCTCACCGCGGCGTTTGCCGACGGGATCCGCCGATTCGTGCGATTCGCAGCCAAACATCCTGAGCTGAACCAGATCATGGTGCACGAGGGCACCGCGGCCAGTGGCCGGTTGACGTGGATGACCGAGACCCACGTGAAGCCGTTCTTCGACGGCATCCGGCCGGCGTGGCAGACCCTTCGTGACGCTGGCATTGCCGCACCCATCGACAACGAGATCCTGTACTACGTGCTCGTCGGCGCGGCATCACTGCCGTATGTGAACGCACCCGAGTTTCGCCTGCTTACCGGCCGAGACCCGAAGAACCCCAAATGGATCGACACACACGCCGACGGATTGGTGGCCATCCTCCTGCCGGGACTGGCCGCAATTTAGGGCCAATCCAAGTACTAAATCGAGATCCACGTCAGCCATCCAGACTGGCACAGCTCAGGCAATCAACGCCGTGGGGCGCTCATTCGCCGCTGCCTCGGTCATCCCGACTTGGGACCGCAGCGGCGAGAGAGGTCAGGATTTCCGGCATCACGGCGGCGATCTCCTCGTCGTCGACGGGATGGACGCTGGCGAAGCGGGTGTGCGCAGCAGGCACCGACAGCTTGATGTCATCGAGCACATTTGCCCCTGCGATGCGTGCTGACTTGCGCGCGTCGTCGTGCGCCCACACCCCGCCGTACTGGCCGTGCGAGCTCCCGATGACTGCCACCGGTTTCCCTGTGATGTCGCCTGCGCCGAAGGGGCGCGAGATCCAATCGATGGCGTTCTTGAGGGCGGCGGACATCGTGCCGTTGTATTCAGGTGTCACGAGCAGAAGGGCGTCGGCCGACTGAACGTCGGCGCGAAGCCTGTCGGCAGCCGCGACGGCCCCCGGCTGATCGAGGTCTTCGTTGTACAACGCGACATCGGCCAGGCCGTCGAAGATTTCGACCGAGATGCCACTCGGTGCGAGCTTGGCGGCCGCCTCGGCGAGCCGCCGGTTGTCCGAGCCGGAGCGCAAGCTGCCAACCAGGGCCAGAATTCGGGTGCTCATCGCGGTCCCTTCGTAGTGGATTTCCGTTCAGTGACGGAGTACGGGCGGCAAAAACCATGGCGCCCAATAGATATAACGACATCGGCCTGATGAAACTGTGCCACCTTAATGTTGTAGATCTGATATGAACCTTGCATCGCCGCGGGCGGTAATAACCGATGGCAGCTAGCAGGAGTCCGCCAGTTGGTGCCAGCCAGGATGACAAGGCCGCCACGGTGAGAAAGCGTGCAAATCGGGAATTGCCGCGGGTGCCAGCACCGCTTCGTCATACCCGCTAGCCGGCAAATCCGTGCTCGCCCAACCGGATTCCGTAGCGTGGCGTTACGCCGCGCGTAGGATTGGGGTATGCAATCACGTGCAGATCTCTACCTCGACCGTGCGCGCGCGGACTCCTTCGGCGCCGCGGCGCGAGTCTACGACGCGCGTCGGCCGCGCTACCCCGCCCAACTCATCGATGACCTTCTGATGCGGGGCGCTCGAACGGTGCTCGATATTGGCGCGGGCACCGGGATCGTGTCCGAGCAACTTCTCGGAAGGGGAGTCAATGTGCTTGCGGTTGAGCCGGATCCGCGAATGGCCGAAATCGCGAGTGGCAAGGGAATCCCCATCGAGATCGGCACGTTCGAGAACTGGGACTCCGCGGAGCGCCACTTCGACCTCGTCGTGTTCGGGCAATCATTTCATTGGGTGAATCCTGACATTGCATTACCGAAAGTTCATCGACTGCTGCCTAGCGGTGGACGTCTTGCATTGATGTGGAACCGTCTGGTCCCAACACATCCCACTCAGAGCGACCTCGCCGCGATATACCGGGACTACGTGGATCCGGGTTCACCCCTGGTCGACGGCTCGTCGAACGGTCTGGACGCCGAGCATCGCACCGACGGGCTGATCGCCTCAATCACGGCTTCCGGGTTCACAGTTGAGGAACGCACGTACCCGCGGGACGACCACTATTCCACAGAGCAGTGGCTTGACCTCGCATTCACCTACTCGAACCATCTGGTCCTCGCTGCCGAGAAGGCCTCGGAGCTACGCAGCAGGCTGGCCGAGCGCATCGGTTCGAATGGAGTATCGGTGGGCGGAGACGCCCTGTTGATCCTCGCCACGCGCTCGTAGGAGGTTGCGATGCGGTCGATGCGTGTGCTGGTCGTCGGCGGCGGCATCGGGGGTCTGTCCTCGGCGTTGGCCTTGCGGTTCGCGGGGGCGAGAGTGAGGGTGTACGAGCAGGCCGCCGAACTCGGTGAGGTCGGCGCGGGAGTTGGGCTCTTCCCCAACAGCATTCGGATACTGCAACGGATCGGCGTCGCCGATTCGGTCGCTCGCCGTGGTGCACCCATCAACGAGTGGTGGATGTTGACGCCTGGCGGGTCTGTCATGTCGCATCAGGTCGCCGGGCGCGACGGCCCGATCAGCTCGCTGGGCATCTACCGTCCGGATCTGGTGGCAGAGCTGGCGGCCGGGTTGCCTCGAGGTGTACTGCACACCGGACATCGCTGCGTCGCCTTCAGGCAGGACGACCGCTACGCGGTGGTGACCTTCGACAACGGCGTGAGTGTCGAGGCCGATGTGGTGATCGCCGCCGACGGCATCCATTCGACACTGCGAAGCTACGTCGTCGAGCCGCGCCGGCCGGTGTTCTCCGGCGTGGTCGCCTATCGCGGAGTGATGCCAGCCGCCCGGGTGCCGGGTTGGCCGTGGTCACACGCGTTGGTGAACTGGGTAAGTCAGGGCAAGCACTTTCTTGTCTTCCCCGTGCGCGCAGGGACGATGCTCAACTACGTGGGATTTGTGCCAGCCGATGATCAGATGCGTGAATCATGGTCAGCACCTGGTGATCCGGCAGTGCTGGCCGCCGAGTTCGCCGACTGGGATCCGTGGCTTTCTCGGCTGCTCTCGCATATCGATACGACCTTCCGGTGGGGTCTGTACGACCGCGATCCGCTACCGCGATGGACGAATGGTCGATTGGCGCTGCTCGGCGACGCTGCGCACGCGATGCTGCCGCATATGGGCCAAGGCGCTAACCAGGCCATCGAGGATGGAATGGCGTTGGCTACCGTGATGCGAGGTACCGATACCGCCGAGGTGACCGAGGCGCTGATCCGCTATCAGCGGCTGCGCCACGACCACACCGCGCGAGTCCAGCAAGGCTCCCGGGCCAATGGGATGCGAATGAACGCGGGGCAGGCGATCGCCATCGGTCTGCCCGGGGTACACGACTACGACGTGGAGGCCGAGGCCCGGGCGAGGCGGTAACGGCCTCGGACGACAGTGCGCGTGACCTTCCCGAAACAGCAGAATCGGGCAGTGTTGAGTTCGATGACCACTTGGGTTAGCGGTTCGTCGTCCATCAGTTGACGGAGAGGCCGCGGCGGTGGCGAGTGGCGGAACGCGGCCCTGTCGATGGGGGTCGGGCATCCGATGACGGCATGGTTGATGACCGGTAAGCCCCAATTCCGGTTGGCGGGAACGCATGAATGGGTGCCAGCGATGACGACGTGGCCTCGCTGGGTCGCAATTCTGGAAGAGGCAAGGACCAATTGACTTTCGAAGGAGTGTCACCATGCGAATTGGATTGAAGTACATGACATCGGCGTTGGCGGCGGGCGCTGCCGCGCTTACCATCGTCGCAGCACCCGCGGCCATGGCCGATCCCGCTCCGGCTCAGATGCCAGTGATCGCCACCGCACCGACAGCCATGACCGCCGGCCATATTGAACAGGCCCGCTTCGGCGGTGGCGGCGGCCACGGCGGCGGCGGCTTCCACGGTGGCGGCTGGGGCGGTGGCCGCGGTGGCTGGGGCGGCGGTCGCGGCTGGGGCGGTGGCTGGGGCCCAGGCTGGGGTGGGTGGCCCTGGGGCTGGTACCGGTAACGGTCAACGACCCCGCCACCTCCATGTGAACAGTCGCCGAGCCCAGGCAGTCCCGCACCAGTGACCCCACGTTGGTGCGGGCTGCTGTGCTGAGTACCGGGCACTTAGGATTGCACCGATGACCGTCCCCTTCTCGTGGGAACTGCCCTACGCGTGGCCACGCAAACCCGTGCTGGCGTGCAACGTCGTGTGCACGTCTCAGCCGTTGGCCGCGCAGGCCGGCCTGGCGATGCTCGCCGACGGCGGCACTGCGGTCGACGCTGCGCTGGCGGCGGCGATCACTTTGACCTTGGTCGAGCCGGTGTCCAACGGCATCGGCTCGGACGCCTTCGCCATCGTCTGGGATGGCGAGAGGTTGCATGGATTGAATGCCTCTGGGCGTTCACCGTCGGCGTGGACGCCGGAGTACTTCCGCGGCGACTCGGTTCCGGTGCGGGGCTGGAACTCGGTGACCGTGCCGGGGGCTGTGTCAGCCTGGACCGAACTGCACGCCCGGTTCGGGAGGCTGCCGTTCGCGCGGGTCTTCGAGCCGGCGATCGACTACGGCCGCAAGGGGTTCCTCGTCTCACCGACGGTGGCCGCGCAGTGGGCCGGGCAGGTTCGCGAGCTGCGGTCGCAGCCCGGGTTCGCCGAGGCGTTTCTTCCCGGTGGGCGGGCGCCGGCGCCGGGGGAGCGGTTCAGACTTCCCGAGCACGCGGCGACGTTGGAGACGATTGCGGCGACGGGTGGGGAGGCGTTCTATCGGGGCGAGCTGGCGGCTGCGATGGAGGCGCATTCGACCGCGAACGGTGGCGCGATGCTGGCCTCCGACTTGGCCGCGCACCGCGCGGACTGGGTCGACCCGATCAGCATCGACTACCGCGGCTACACGCTGCACGAGATCCCGCCGAATGGTCAAGGGATCGTCGCGCTGATCGCTCTTGGCATTCTTCAGCACTTCGACATGGCTTCGCTCCCAGTGGATTCGGCAGACAGCGTGCACCTACAGATCGAGGCGATCAAGCTGGCCTTCGCCGACGCGCTGGCCTATGTCGCCGACATCGACCACATGCCGGTGCGACCGCATCAGCTGTTGGACGCCGACTACCTCAGGCAGCGGTCGACTTTGATAGACCCGGCGCGGACCACGCCGGTGTCGGCAGGCAGGCCGCCGAAGGGTGGCACGGTGTATCTGACCGCGGCCGACGCGGACGGGATGATGGTGTCGATGATCCAGTCCAACTACGACGGATTCGGATCGGGCGTGGTGGTGCCGGGCACCGGGATCTCGTTGCAGAACCGTGGTACTGAGTTCAGTGCGACGCCGGGACACCCGAACCTCGTTGGGCCGCGAAAACGCCCATACCACACCATCGTTCCCGGCTTCCTCACCAAAGCCGGCGCACCGGTGATGAGCTTCGGCGTGATGGGTGGCACCATGCAGCCGCAGGGCCACGTGCAGCTGATGGTGCGCATCGCCGACTACGGACAGAACCCGCAGGCGGCATGCGACGGGCCGAGGTTCCGTTGGCTGCACGGCATGCAAGTGAGCCTCGAGGACGGCTTCCCTCCCACAACGGTCGACGAATTGCGTCGCCGCGGCCACGATCTCGTCGCGGTCGAGGACTACAACCAATTCGGCAGCTGTCAGGCGATCTGGCGCTTGCCGGCCGGGTATCTCGCAGCGAGCGACCCGCGTCGCGACGGGCAGGCCGCCGGTTTCTAGTGCCGATCCGGCCGGACTCTCTCACTGACGCACGGCATCGCTGGCGGCAATGACCGCTTTGCCGCCCGCGTCCTCAGAACGGAATCAACGGCACCACGGCGGTCCGCAGCACGATCACTGCCACGAACACTGCGGTGAATGCCAGATCAATGGAGACGGATCCGAACCGCGCGGGCTTCAGCAGCCGTCTGACCGGACCGAGCACGGGCTCGGTGATGCCGTGGGTGATCCGACGTGCCTGGTAGAGGCCGCTGCCGCCGCCCGACGGCGACAGCACGCCGATCCAGTCGACGACCATACGGGCAATGAGCACGAGTTCGAATAGCAGGAGAACGACTCCAAGCAAGCCTGCGACCACCGCACGCTCCTTCCGACCTCCTCAAGTATGCGCCGCCCAGCTGAGAAGGGTCTGACGCGAAACTGAGATTGCGGGCTGGATCACCAAGGGTTGAACCGACCTGCGAGACAAGTCCCGGCCCGTCGCCCCATCTTACCCGCGGAGGACATGGGCTCCGTGCACCCGCTCAACCACGCCGCGCCTGGTGCACGCAGCGCGGGCAGACGGTAACGACAGTCATATGGCAGCTACCAGCAACCAAGGATTGGTGTCAGCGACGACGAAATCGGTTCGATGGAACTCGACTCTGACCGGTAGTGACAACAACAACATCGAACGAGGAAGTGCCACATGAGAATCGGACTCAAGTCGGTCACACCGCTGCTCTGGGCGGGGGCGGCCGCGGCAGCAATTGCCACCGCACCGATCGCCGCGGCCGGGCCCACTCCGGCTCAGCCGGCAGCGGTTGCGACCGCGCCGACAGTCGTGACCGATCATCTAGTTGCGGCAGGCAACGGCGGTCGCCTGCACGGCGGCGGCTGGGGCAGCTGGGACGGTGTCCACGGCTTCGGCGGCGCTCTCTAGCGGTCGACTACGGCGGCCGGGCTCCGGCACTGATTCGTGGATTGTACTGAGCCACAACTGTACTGACGGCGGAGAGCCGCAAGGTGGTTCAACAGTAGGCCGTGGCGGGAAACCCAGAGTAGCGCTGGCCGCAACGGTGGATGGGTGCCAGCGGGAACGCGAAGCGCCGCGGGGAATGCAAGGCTGGCAACCATGAGCAACGTTCCCGCAATTATCCTGCAAGATGGCGCACACATCCCGCAGCTTGGTTTCGGCGTCTTCCAGATCGAGCCGGAGAAGACCGCTGCAGCGGTGAAGGCCGCCCTCGGCATCGGTTACCGGCACATCGACACCGCTGAAATGTATGGAAATGAGCTGGGAGTCGGCCAGGGCATCGTCGAGGCCGGGCTGGATCGCGCCAGTGTCTTCATCACGAGCAAGCTCAACAACGGCTTCCACAGACCGGACGACGCACGCCGCGCGTTCGACAGAACACTGAGCGCGCTCAGTTCCGACTACGTCGACCTATTCCTGATCCACTGGCCGCTGCCAACCCTCTACGACGGGGACTTCGTCTCGACCTGGCATGTTCTCGAAGAGTTCGCCGCAGATGGACGTGCCCGCAGCATCGGCGTATCGAACTTCCAGCCGGC
>NZ_JBOGDD010001004.1:0-3414 GCF_050701675.1 Mycobacterium sp.
GGGCAGATCATCCGATGACCGACGACGTGAAACTGGGGTACATCGGGTTGGGGAACCAGGGCGCACCGATGGCGAAGCGACTCGTCGACTGGCCCGGCGGACTGATCGTCTTCGACGTGCGCGCGGAGTCGATGACCCCGCTCGCCGAAGCCGGCGCCAACCTGGCGGACAACATTGCCGACGTAGCCGTCGCCGACGTGATCAGCGTGACCGTGCTGACGGACGAGCAGGTCCGTACCGTCGTGACCGAACTAGCCGCGCATGCCAAGCCAGGCACGGTGATCGCGATTCACTCGACGATCGAGCCGACCACAGCCGGTGAGCTCGCCGAGCAGCTGCGCCCCAAGGGGATTCACGTCGTTGACGCTCCGGTGAGTGGTGGAGCCGGTGCGGCGACCAAGGGCGAGTTGGCCGTCATGGTCGGCGCGTCCGACGACGCCTACGAGAAGGTCAAACCCGTGTTCAAGCAGTGGGCGTCGATGGTGGTCCGCGCCGGAGAGCCGGGAGCGGGTACCCGGATGAAGCTGGCCAGAAACATGCTGACCTACATCGGTTTCGCCGCTGCGTGCGAGGCATCGAAGCTGGCGGAGGCGGCTGGCATCGACCTGCAGAAGCTGGGTCGGGTGGTGCGGCACAGCGATGCGCAGAGCGGCGGCCCCGGCGCGATCATGGCCCGCGACGACACCAAACCCTTGCAGCCCGACCACTTCCTGTACGACATGTTCGTCCACACGCGTGGTCTGGCCGACAAGGACCTACGGTTGGCCCTGGAGCTCGGAGCGGCCACCGGGGTGGACCTTCCACTGGCCGAGATCGCGCTGCGGGACCTGGCATCCGGACTCGGTGTACCGCATACGACTTCGACGAAGGGTTAGCTCCGTGGACGAACTTCGCAAGAAGGGCCTCGAGAAGATGAACGAGGTCTACGGCTGGGAGATGCCCAACATCGAGGGTGATCCCTACTTCGATCTGACCGTCGACCATCTGTTCGGTTCGATCTGGACCCGTCCCGGTCTCTCGATGCGCGACAAGAGGCTGCTCACCCTGGCGGTGGTGACGGCACAGGGTCGCCAGGATCTCGGCGAGGTCCAGGTGAACGCGGCGCTGTTCAACGAGGAATTCACCGAGGACGAACTGAAAGAGGTGGCGATCTTCCTGACGCAGTACGTCGGCTTCCCACTCGGCTCCGGGCTCAACGGCACCGTCAGCAAGGTTGCGGGTAAGCGCCGCAAGGCGGCCGAGAAGGGTGAGGGTGAGGACAAGCGGGCAAATGTGAGCGCAGCCGTGAAGATGAATACGGGGAAGACACTCGATGATGAGTAGATATGCCGCGCTCTCGCGCGACGAGCTGGCGACCCTGGTCCCCGAGCTGCTGCTGATCGGTCAGTTGATCGACCGGTCCGGAATGGCGCACTGCATCAGCGCATGGGGCCGTGACGAGATGTTGCAGATCGCCATCGAGGAGTGGGCCGCGGCCAGCCCGCTCTACACCAAGCGGATGCAGAAGGCGCTGAAGTACGAGGGCGTCGACGTCATCACCATCTTCAAGGGGCTGCAGCTCGACATCGGCGCCCCACCGCAGTTCATGGACTTCCGGTACACCGTGCACGACCGGTGGCACGGCGAGTTCCACCTCGACCACTGTGGGGCACTGCTCGACGTCGAGCCGATGGGCGAGGACTACGTCCAGGGCATGTGCCACGACATCGAGGATCCCACCTTTGACGCGACCGCGCTGGCCACCAACCGCAAGACCCAGGTGCGGCCCATCCACCGGCCGCCGAGGACGCCGGCCGACCAGCACCCGCACTGCCGGTGGACGGTCATCATCGACGAGTCCTATCCCGAGGTGCCGTTCATTCCGGCGATGGACGTCGTCGGCGCCAGCCGCGCATACTCGTGCGAACTCGACCCGATCGATCCGAACGACCAAGGCGTGCCGGACTATTCGGGCCCGCTGTTGTCCGACGTCGACTTCGGCGCGTTCTCCCATTCGGCGCTGGTCCGCATCGCCGACGAGGTGTGCCTCCAGATGCACCTGCTTGTGCTGTCCTTCACGCTCGCCGTCCGGGCGCGTGCGGGTGGCGACGTGGCGCTGGAGGAATCGATCCGCACGAAGCAGCTGATCGGCATCGCAGGCATCGCCGCCGAGCGCATTCACCAGGCACTGAAGCTGCCAGGTGGAGTCAAGGGCGCGCTGCGTGTCCTCGAACTGCACCCGCTGCTGAACCCGGCGGCCTACGTGTCGGTGGACGTCGACTCGGAGTTCCTGCACGTGCGCCGCTCACCGGCGTATGAGGACGGCGCCTGGATCTCGCTGGTCTCCCCGGTGGCCGACAAGCCGCTGCAGGCCATCGTCAACGCCGTCGATCCGTGCCTGCGGGCTGAGGTCACCGGCACGGCATCCGACTGGACGGTGCGCGTGATCGAGACCGACACCCCGGCAAAGGAATTGGGCGAGGTCGCCGTGACCAGGTTCTCCGGCGGTGCGTCATGGGTCTTCGAGAACCGGAAGTCGTTGCCGCTCACGGTCGTTTGATCAAGCGGTCACCAGCCCAGACGGCGAGGGCGGCCACGGCGAACGCGGTTCCGACGAGGCTCGCCCCGGTCCACCCGGCATGGGCGTAGGCGACGGTGGCGGCGATGGCCCCAGCGCCGGTGCCGATCGAGTAGTAGACCATGTAGCCGCCGATGAGGCGAGTGGTCGCGGTGGGGTCGGACTCCACGATGAGGTGCTGGTTGATGACGTGAATTCCCTCGCCGGCGAAGTCGAGGACGATGAGGCCGATCACGAGCAGTAGTAGCGAATTCGGGGTTTGGGCGATGGCCAGCCACGACCCGAGGAAGGCGATCAGCATCGCGCCGGTGGCGACCTCGGCGCGGCCGCGGTCGGCCCAGCGGCCCGCGCCCGACGCGCCGAGTGCCCCGGCCGCCCCGACGATGCCGAAGAGGCCGATCTGCCACGTCGTCAAGTCCCACGGCGCGGCAGCCAGCGGCAACGCCATCGCCCCCCATGCCGCGCCGAAACTCGCGAACATCAGTCCGCCGATGAGGCTCCGGATGCGAAAAGTCCTGTCGCGCATGGTCAGCACCACGACCGAGGCAACGGCGAGATGGTACGGCACGACGTCCTTGGCGATGGTGTCGCGCGGGAGCGCCAGGGCCAGCCCCGCGGCGACACCGAGCATGACCACCGCAGCGGTTCCGAAGACCGCACGCCACCCCCAAAGGTCGGCGATGGACCCGGAGACGGTGCGCGCCAGCAGAATACCGATGACCACGCCGCTGGTCACCACGCCGACGGTGCGTCCGCGCCGGCCTGGTGGACTGGCCGCTGCGGCGAATGCGGTGATGACCTGAACGACCGTGGATGCGGCGCCGAAGATGGCGGAGCAGACGAGGAACGTCCATGCC
>NZ_JBOGDD010001005.1:0-9675 GCF_050701675.1 Mycobacterium sp.
ATCTCAGGTGCGCATAGGGTTTCGGGTCGTGGCTGGCGGCGGCGTCGGTTCAGATGACGGCAGCGGCAGATACGGATTGGTGAGGAGCTCTTGCATCGCGATGTCGTCGATCGGGCGTGACAGCAGATATCCTTGCGCGCGCATGCATCCGACGCTCATGAGAGTCTCGGCGGCGATCACGGTTTCCACGCCTTCGGCGACGACGTCGAGCTCGAAGGCCTCCGCCAGCGCGACGATGGCACGCACGATGGAGAGATCGCTATCGCTGTGCCCCAAATCGCGGACAAAGCTCTGATCGATCTTCAGGATGTCGACCGGCAGGGACTTGAGCCGCGTCAGGGAGCTGTAGCCGGTGCCGAAGTCGTCGATGGCCACCTTGACCCCGATGCCCTTCAAGCCCTCGATGGTGGCGCGGGCGGTATCGATGTCCTTGACGACGAGGCTTTCGGTGATCTCCAGACACAGCGACGCCGCGTCGACGCCGTATTCCGCAATGGTCGCCGAGACGCTGTCTACGAATCCGAGTCCGACGAGCTGCACCGGGGATACGTTGACACGCAGTGTGAGGTCTCGGGCCAAACCTTGGGATCTCCACCTGCGCAGGTGTTCACACGCCGACCGCAAGACGACACGGCCGAGTTCGGCGGCGAGGTTGCAGGATTCGGCGATCGGGATGAACGCGCCAGGCAGGAGTAGTCCGCGGGTGGGGTGCTGCCACCGCACCAGCGCCTCGACCGCGAGTAGTTCACCGCTGCGCAGATCCACCTCGGGCAGGTAGTGGACGACCAGGGCTCCCCGCTCGATACCGCCGCGGAGATGTAACTCGATGTCGTTGCGCAGGTCGGTGTTCAGGGCGAGATCGGGGGTGAACACCGCAACGTCATTACCCCCGATGTTCTTCACGGACAGGATCGCCTGGTCCACGAAGCGCATCAGATCCGAGGCAGTGTCCTGGCCGGGGACGCCGAGCGCCACGCCGATGCTCGCCGTGCGCCGAAGGCTGTTACCGGCGACGGCGAAGCGCTCGCGCAGACTCGTCTGGATTCGTTCGGCGAGCGCACGGGCGTCCTCGAGGGAGGCTACTTCACGGGGGATCACCACGAACTCGTCCCCACCGAGACGGGCGACGGTTGCGCCCTTTCCGGAGCTTTCGAGTAGGCGGGCGCCGAACAGCTTCAGGAACCGGTCGCCGGCGTCATGACCGAGGTAGTCGTTGACTGCCTTGAGTCGGTCGAGGTCGATGAACAGCGCGGCGACGGGACCATCTCCCTCGGCAGCCAGCCGGCTATCGAGGTGCTTCATCAGAGAACGGCGGTTGCGCAGCCCGGTGAGGTCGTCGTAATCGCCGAGGTAGCGCAGCTGTTCTTCGGCGGCGATGCGACCTTGCAGCTGCGCGAACAGGGTGGCGATCGTCTTCAGCGCGTCCAGTTCAGCCGGAATCCACTCTCGGTCACCGTATTTGATGAAACCCAGGGTGCCGGTGGTGACGTCGTCGGCCAGCAGCGGCACGACCGCCAATGAGATCTGCGGGACTGCTGTGCCCTGCTCGATGCGTCGTTGGTATTCGTCGGTGGCCTGCTCGGGCCTGACCACTACGGGTTCCTTGAGATGTTCCGTCGCTGCGAACTCCGGGTCGGCGCCTGCGAAGTACACCACGCCGATCGGGTCCGGATCGGGGATCACGTCCCGGATCGGCCACTGGGCGATCAGCTTGGTCGCGTGGATGGCGTGGTCGTTGTGCCGCAAGAACGCCACGTCGAGGCCCAGATAATTTGCCAGATCACCCAATACGGTGTCACTGATGGCGGCGGCGCTGTCGGCATCGGCAGCCATCAACTCACCAGCAACGCTGGTGACGACGTCGTTGAGGCTGCGAGACATGGTTATACGCTAGGTCAATTGATCTGAGCCGGGTGACAACTTGATTCGGTCGGAATTGCGGCGACTGGTCACCGGGGGCCGCTCCGCTGCACTGAACCGCATCACCAGGACGAGTTCGTCGGCAGTGTCCACCTCCGCCAGGTCCCGAAAATCAGACCTCAGCCGTGCCAGCTCACCAGAGAATTCCGCCGAGAGTGCACTCAACTCGGCGGAGGTGCGGGCGTAGAGGAAGACCGGCGAAATCGGCTGCACGGCCAGCCCGTGCTGTTCGGCGCAGATCCACACCGCTTCTGCGGACGAACCGCCACGGGCGAAATCGGTCAAGCGGGTTCCGGTCACCGTGACCACACCGAGCCCGGAGGCGGTCAACACCCGGTCCCTGGTGAAGTCACCGAGCGCAGTTCCGGCATTCCATTCGGCGAGGTGGGCCATCACGTCGGCGCGGCGGAGAATGCCCAAAACTGCTTCATCGCTGGCATCGAGTCCCAGGCTGCCGACTTCGATACCCGTGTCGGGATCGGCATCGCCGGGCCATCGCAGCTCGCCGATCATCTCCGCGTGCAGCCTGGCCGTGAGGTAGCGGATCCTGTCGGCCGCTCCCAGAAGTCGCGCGGCTGCCTCGAGTTGAGTCCGATCGGTCAACACCCGCAGCTGTGCGCCTTCGTCGTACGCGGCGGACTGCAGCGCGGCGATGGTCTGTGCCGGTAACTCCAGGGGTTTGCCGAGGGCTCGGTTGGTCACCCGAAGCAGCATCGGTTCATAGAGAGCTCCGAGGGTGGGGTCATCGCCGTCGCCGAAACCCACCGTGGCGCTCAGCGGCGCGTCTTCGCCGTCGTCGGTCACTGTTACCGGCCCGAGCCGTGAGTGAGCCGCCGCGGCGACGCGGGCATTGAACAGGGCCGCTCCGACAGCCACTGCGCTCCCCCGAAACCCGACGTCCAGGGCCGACGTGCGTTCCGGCGCCAACCCGATGGTCATGCCGTTCTCAGCGGCCTCGATCGACCACGGCTGTACGTTGCCCCCCGACGGTGCCCGGTTGGCTGCTGCGGCCACGATGTTCGCCACCCCCACGGGGGCCGGATCCGCCTGCGGAGCCGGCGGCGCGATCGGCCTCTCGCCGGCCATCTCGGGTTCCCGGAGTTGGTCGAGTGCCCACCCGACGTCAATGCGGGCCCGCCCCGAGTTCAGCTGTTCACCCAAGCCGATTCGGCGGACCGCCTCTGCCAACGCGGTCGCTCCGAGGTTGACGTCGGAGGCCAGCTGCGGCCACGTGGACAGCGACCGGTCGACCTCCACCAACGACGCAGCCGTCCTCGGTGAGAGACGTTCGGCATCGAGGTGGCGGAGGATGTGGGGGATCTTCTCCCGACTGCTCATTCCGGGGAACAACGCCGCATCGACCTCGCCGAGCAGCCCGTGCAGGATGGGCCGCGTCGGCTCCAGGTCGAAGCGTTCGACGTCGACGAGGCCGCGGTCACTGGTGGCCATCAGGACGGGAATGCCGCGGGAGCGCGCCATCTCGCGCAGGACGGCCTTCATGTCCAGCGCGTCACACTCCTCGACGACGATGTCGAGTCCAGCGACGAACGCGTCGGCGTTGTCGAAGGTCAGGCCCTCCTCGACCACGTGGACGGGCAGGTAGGGATCCACTTCGGCGATGCGCCTGGCAGCAACCTTGGCCTTGTTCACGCCGAGGTCGAAGACCGTCGCGGGCACTCGGTTGAGGTTGGAGAGTTCGAGGATGTCGAAGTCGGCCAGCCGCATCTCACCGCACAGCCCCTGGACGGCCAGCGTGTGGGCGATGACGTGGCCAACGCTCAAGCCGGCCACGCCCACCTTCAGCGCACCCAGCCGGTCCTGTTCGGCGGCGGTGATCATGTTGCGGTTGCGGTCGAGGCGCAGCGCGCGATACCCCCGCGGTCCCAGCACGGCCACGGCACTGCGACGCCACGGGTAGTAGGCCCACCGCATCGGCTCGTCCAGCACCGTCTCATCGGGCAGCGGACGCAACTCCGCGAGGTTTTGCCGGGCCCGAGCGTGACGGTCCAGCAGCGTGATGCGCTGATCAGCGCGCAACCCGTCCAGCACCTCCCGGTCGGCCGGGTCGCGAGGATCCAGTATCACCGCCGAGTAGGCATCGGCGTGGATCCCCATCTCCGGTGCGTCGCTCATCGTGCCCTCCTAACTGCGCTCTTCGTGACGCCAGGTCGAAGCCGCCCGGCTCGGCTGCTAGAGGTGATCCCGTCGACGGATGCGAGCGGGTATCGGCCCGTCGGCCACCATCGTGAACGGTACGGCCAGCGGAAAGTCCGGACCCAGTGAAAGTATCTCAGCGCGCCTGATGAACGTGGCCAGCCCGAGGGTGGCTTCCAGCATCGCGAAGTGGTCACCGATGCACGATCGCGGGCCGCCGCCGAACGGGATGTACTGCCAGCGGTTGCGGTCTCGGCTCTGCTCGGGCCCGAAGCGATCTGGATCGAACGACAGCGGGTCACTCCACAGGGTGGGATCACGCTGCACGGCCAGGCGTGCGACGATCAACATCGTTCCCGCGGGGACCCGGTAGCCGCCCACGACCACGTCGCGGGTTGCCATCCGGGTACCGGTCGGCCCCGGTGGGCAGAGTCGCAGCGACTCCTTGAGCACCTGCACGGTATAGCTCAACTGAGCGACGTCGTCGGGTTCCAGCGTTCGGTCGGGCAGCGCGGCGACTTCCCGAGCCACGCGAGCCTGGATGTCTGGATGGCGACCCAGCTCCCACATCGCGTAGGTCAGGGTGGTCGCGGTGGTGTCGTGTCCGGCGAAGAGGAAGACGATCAACTCGTCGGCGATCTCGTCATCGGTCAGCGTTCTTCCGGTTTCCGGATCGGTGGCCGCAAGAAGGGCCTGCACCAGTGGTGCGTCCGTCTCGGGGTCGGTCCGGCACTTGTGGAGAATGTCGTGGGCCAGCCGGTGCAACGTGGCACTGGCCGACCGCGCCCGGCGCCCCGCCCTGGTCGGAAGCCAGCGCGGAGCCCGCACGGGACGCAACGATCGGTCGGCGATGTAGGTCAACGCCTCGCGCAGCGGCTCGGCGATGTCCTCGACGTGATCGGTGAGGTCCAGGCCGAGCACCGAGCGACCAAGGGCGCTGAGCGTCAACCTGCGGCACTCATCGTCGAGATCGACCACGGCATCGTCAGTCCAGCCGCCCGCGACCCACTCCGCGGCTTCGGCCATGTGCCCACCGAAGGCGCGGACGTGCTGTCGGGTGAAGACGGGTTGCAACGTCCGGCGGCGCGGCAGCCATTCCGCATGGGGCAGATCGAACAGGTTGGCGCCCATCACCCGCCGGAACTCGGACAGGACCAGTGACGTCTTGTCGACGGAGTCGTCCTTGACCGTCAGGATGTCGCGGATGCCCTCGGGTGAGGTGGCCAGGACCATCGGCGGCAGAAGCCACGACGGGCCGAGGCGGAAGCGCGAGATCGGGCCGCCGGCGTCACGCAGTTCGTCCATACCGGTGTGAAAGGACCGCACTGCCTTGGCGCGTCGCAGATAGGAAAGTGGGTTCTTCGGGGGCAGAGGCAGTTTGGCGATGTCGATGTCTGGCGAGACGCTCACCGTGTCATGGCTCCCGTCGGCCACGCGGCGTTGCCGGTGATGGAGAGAAGGTCAACCGCACCATTTGACCCTAGTGGCATACCGGACCCGGCGTGGTGTCGGAGTCCTTAGCGAGGGTGCGGCGGCTCGCCGGGCGGCGGCCGTCACGACCCGGTCGACATACCTTGCCTTCAGGTCTGCGGCTCGCGATCGTCCTGCTGGGCAAGGAGTCGTGCGTAACCCGCACCCATGCCCAGCAACGCCAATCCCACGACGATGAACACCACGACGCGGAAGATGCCGTCCAGTGTTCCGAGATCGAAGAGGAACAACTTGGCCATCGCTGCTGCGACGATGGCCATACCGCCGCCGATCGGCAACGAGCGCCGTGCCCGAGGGATCCTAGTGGCGTATCGGAAGACGCCTGCGGCCAACGCGATCCAACAGATCGTGGCCACCACGTGCCCGGCGAAGAAGCCTTCGGTCTGACCGCCCAACAGCACACCGGCCGTCACCGCGAACTTCGTGATTCCGTACAGCGCGACCACTGCCGCCGTCGCCCACGACCAGTCCGCCGGCCACGACCACACGATGGTCGCGGCGAAGGCCACCACCAGCACACTGGTGATCAGCGTCGACACGGCGATCGGAGTGCCAAGTGACGTTGCCCGGATCAGCGTCGTCAGCGGAGCGTAGGCGAGGTAGAACAAGCCGCCCACGACACCGAATCCCAGTGCGCACCAACGCGCGACCCGGTCGCCGCGACCCGCCACCGCCAGGACTACCGCCATCGCGAGAAGCACGGGTCCGGCCACCGGGCCGTCGAACGCGACCGTCACGGCGACCAGGGCCGAGACCGCCGCCAGCGCCGACCAGACCGTCCGCACGGGTGCAGTGACCATCGGTAGGCGCTCACCCAAGAGCACGACCACGAAGAGCGCCACGGCGAGCACCGCGGCCAGTAGTGCCGCGATCACCCTGTCGACGGCGATGGACGCGGCCAACACGGGCATCGTCCCCGCCGCACTCAACAGCGCCATTGCCACCGCATTCTTCGTGTAGCGCAGCAGGATCAACGCGCTGCCGATCGCCAGCGCCGCCGCCAGGGCACACGCAACGGCCAGAAGGGGCGACTGCTCGAGAGCCAGCGCGACGAGAAGCGGCAGCGTGCTGGCCGCCATGCGCGCGGCGTGCATGCCGACCCAATCCTTCCCCAGTTGCACAGGCACGGACGCGGCGCTCAGCGCCAGCATGAAGCCGACCAGCACCAGCGTGAATCCGTCGGCGACGACGGGCGCGAGTCCGATGAGCGGCACCAGCACCAGAAGGCCGAGATGCTCGGTGTCCCACCGGCGGGCCAACAACAGACCCGCGCAGCCGACGACGGCCGCGATCACCAGTCCGATGGGCGGCGACACCCAGTCATAGACGGTGGTCACTGCGATGACGTCGATGTACGCGGCCGCAATGCCCGTGGCGGCCAAGGCAATCGCACCTACGCGGCCACCGGGCCGCTGCTTGAGCCGCCATGCGGCACCCACCAGTCCGGCGGCGAGGGCAGCGCCCGCGAAGACCCGTACCTCCGGGCGCAGAATCCCGGCCTGCGCGGCGAGGACGAGCAGAAGCGCCACCCCGACGAGCGTGACGGCGACGCCGGCGACCGCGAGCGCCTTCCCGATCCAACCGTCCGACCGTGGCCCGGAGGGCGCCGGATGCGGCGCAGGCATCGCGGGCTGGGCCGTCGGAGGCTGCTGGTAGGCGGGAGCCGGCCATGGCTGGGACCACGGCTGGGCCTGGAACTGGGGCTGGGCCGATCGCTGAGCCACTATGCGTTCGAGCTGAACCAAGTCCGCGGATGCCCTCGCCAGGTACGCGCCGATCACGGCGACGTCCGACGACAGCCTGGCGATGATGGCCTGATCCGGTTCGGTCATGTCGCCATCGTGGCAGCATCGGCGCACGACCGGATGAGTATTACTACCCGACGGAGCCGCCCCGGCGGTGACATTGGACTACGGCGCTATTCGTCGAGGCCGTGCTCGATGGCGTAACGCGCCAGTTCGACGCGGTTGGCCACCTGCAACTTGCGGAACGTCGCCTGCACGTGATTCTCGACCGTGCGGTGGCTCAACGACAGCCGTTCGGCAATCTGCTTGGCGGTCAGCCCCTTCGCGACGTACCGCAGGATCTCCGTCTCGCGCTCGGTGAGGCTCGGCATGGACCCGGTGGCCGCCTCCCCAGGAGCGTGCGCCATCCGCCGGTACTCACCAAGAACGAGGCCGGCAAGGCCCGGCGTGAACACCGCGCGTCCCTCGCCGGTGGCGCGGACCGCGTCGGCGAGTTCGCCCTTCGACGCGCTCTTGACCAGATAACCCGTGGCGCCGGCCTTCACCGCCTCGAGAACGTCGTCGCGTTCATCTGAGGCCGAGAGCACCAGGACGCGCGATGCCGGCGACACCGCCAGCACCTCCGCCGTCGCGCCAGCGCCGTTGCCATCGGAGAGGCGCATGTCCATCACCACCACGTCGGGTTTGACCACCGCCGCGCGGCGTCGCGCCGAGCCGACGCCATCGGCCGTGGCGACGACCGTGAAACCCTCCCCCTCGAGGTCGCGGGCCACCGCATCGCGCCAGATCGGATGATCGTCCACCACCATCACGGTGAACGTGGAATGGTCAGCTCCCACTCGGTCCCCCTTCCTGGCTCCGTACTCAGGCGCGCCGTGCCACCCAGCCAATTCAGTCGTCCCACAATGGATTTGGAGATACCCACCCGGCCCTCCTCGACGGCCTCCTGCAGGCGGCCCGCCGGAATCCCCACTCCGTCGTCACGGACGCTGATCACGACCGAGTCTTGCAGATCCTCGAGCAGAACGAAGGCATGTGCGCCCGCACCCGCGTGTGCGGCGACATTGTCCAAGGCATTCGTCACGGCCGCCTCGACCTCTCCTGCCACGGCCGGGTCGAGTAGGACCGGGTTGGCGGGCAGGCTGACCGACACCCGGTCGGATGCGCGGTTGCGGAGCACCGGAACCAGGTCGGTCTCGGTCTCGGTGCCCTCCGGAAGCCGGGCGCCGGCGGCACTCACCCACCGCCTCAACGCCCGCTCCTGTTCGCCCGCGAGTTCGGCCAACTCGGTTGTCGGACCGCCGATTTCGCGCCCACGCCGGGCAACGAGCGCCAGCACCTGGATCGCGCCGTCGTGCACCTCCCTCGACAATCGCTCCCGCTCCTCGAGTGACGCCGCCAGCTTCGCCGCTCGCTGCAGGTCGGCGTGGGCCCGTCGGGCCGTCTGTGCGGCCAGGCCGATCGCCAGGCCGACGGCCAGTTCGATCACGACGGTGGCGTTGCGTCCGACGTCGAAGCTCACGTAGCCCTTCAGCGCCGCGCTGGCAGCCGTCACCACCAGCGCGACGACCATGCCCCCCAGCGGTCCGAGCAGGATCGCCGCTGAAACCGTGGCGTTGGTGGCCCACAACGTCGTCGGCCAGGACTGGTTGTCCAGCGCCCACTGATCGGACGCCACGATGTCGGTAGACAGCATCAACCCGACGACCACCAGCACTTCGGCGAGCACCCAGGCGCGGCGCCGCCCGTAACCGTGCAGGTACGCCGCCGCACACGCCACACTCCACGAGATCAGCACCGCGAACAGGGCCCATCCGATCGCAGGCCGGTCGAGGTCGTCGTTGACGGCGATCTGAAAGCCCAGCGCGTAGAGGCAGCTCAACAGCCGGAAGACCTGCGCCGCCCGCCACAGCGGGGTGGCTGGGTCGGGGGTGGGTGCCGCCGGCACGGGAACTACATCACCTTGGACAGGAAGGCCTTCGTGCGCTCGTGTTGCGGGTTGCTCAGCACCTCGCGCGGCTTGCCGCGTTCGACGATCACTCCCCCGTCCATGAACACCAGCTGATCGGCAACCTCGCGGGCGAAGCCCATCTCGTGGGTCACCACGACCATCGTCATCCCCTCGCTGGCTAGCTTCTTCATCACGCCGAGGACCTCGCCGACGAGCTCGGGGTCCAGCGCAGAGGTGGGCTCGTCGAAGAGCATCAGCTTCGGGTTCATCGCCAGCGCCCTCGCGATCGCCACGCGTTGTTGCTGACCGCCGGACAGCTGCGCCGGGTAGGCGGTCGCCTTGTCCGACAAGCCGACCTGGTCCAGTAGGTCTCTGGCGCGAGATAGTGCCGCGGCCTTCTTGACGCCCTTGACC
>NZ_JBOGDD010001006.1:0-6465 GCF_050701675.1 Mycobacterium sp.
GCCATGACCTCGAACTGGGGTCACGCTGGGAACTTCACGCAAAGAAAAAGGCCGGAGCTCATCGCTCCGGCCAGCCAGGGGAAGGTTCCAGGTCGAGGGAAGTTCAGCTGGCCTTCGCTGCCGCCCCGGCATAGGGGACATTGCCGCCGCCATAGCGGCGCACGCGGACATTCGCCTGCTCGGCATGGCCGAGGAAGCCTTCGAGCACGCACAGCCGCGAGCAGTATTCGCCGACCATGGCGCTCGCTGCGTCGGTGGTGATCTTCTGATAGGTGCAGGTCTTGATGAACTTGCCGACCCACAGGCCGCCGGTGTACCGCGCGGCACCCAGCGTCGGGAGGACGTGGTTTGTTCCGATTGCCTTGTCGCCGAACGGTACACATGTCTTCTCGCCGAGGAACAACGCGCCGTAGTCGCGCATCTGGGTCAGTGCCCGCCGCGGTTCGGCGGTGAGGATCTGCACGTGCTCGCTGGCGAAGCGGTCGGCCAGCGCAAAGGCCTCGTCGAGCGTGTCGACGAGGTGCACCTCGCCGTGCTGCGCCCACGACACGGCGGCGATCCCGTTGGTCGGCAGGTTCACCAACTGGCGCTCGACCTCGGCGATCGTCTCGCGGCCCACCCGCTCGGACGTCGTGACCAGGACGACGGGCGAGTCCGGTCCGTGTTCGGCCTGGCTGAGCAGGTCGGCGGCGACGACGAACGGGTCGGCGGTGTCGTCGGCGACGATCAGCACCTCGGTGGGCCCGGCGAACAGGTCGATGCCGACCTCACCGAACAACTGCCGTTTGGCCTCTGCGACATAGGCATTGCCGGGACCGGTCAGCAGGTTGACGGGTTCGATCGTCTCGGTGCCAAGGGCCAACGCGCCGATGGCCTGCACGCCACCGAGGACGTAGATCTCGTCGGCGCCTGCGAGGTGCATGGCCGCCACGCTGATCGGCGGAGGGGTGCCCACGTTGGGCGGTGTCGTGGCCGCGACGCGTTCCACGCCTGCCACCTTGGCCGTGACCACCGTCATGTGGGCCGATGCGGTCAGCGGGTACCGGCCACCCGGCACGTACGCACCGGACGCCGCGACGGGCACGTGCCTGTGTCCAAGCCGGACGCCGGGGAGCGTCTCGACCTCCACGTCGAGCATCGAATCGCGCTGCACCTGAGCGAAGTTTCGCACCTGGCGCTGCACGAACGTCAGATCGTCGACCACGGTCGTCGGCAGGTCGGCGACGATCTTGGCGACCTGTGCCTCGCTCAACCGGAACGACGCGGGGGCCCAACGGTCGAACTCCTCCGAGTACTTGGCCACCGCGGAGTCCCCGTGTGAGCGAATGTCGTCGAGTACGCGTGCGACCGTGTCGACGACGGCGGGGTCGCTCTTGTTGGGGGTGCCGCCGGCGGCAGCCGGGGCCTTCAATGTGACCGACACGATGGTTCTCCTCGCACTGCACGGCGTTGTCAACGGGACGTCGTGCGGTTCTCCGCGTGACGTGGTTCCAGTCTCTTTGCCGCGCAGCACCATCGACAGACCCACTATGTGCAAGGATTCGAGAGTTCACTGCTCACACGTGCCACGCTGCGTCGTCCGTCACCGGCGACGGCGCGCGCACCAAGCGCTGCCACCGCCACCGCGACCAGCGGCAGCAGCAACGCGAGGTTGAGCGAGATCAGCTCCGAGAACCAGCCGATGATTGCAGGTCCGGCGAGCAGCGCCACGTACCCGCATCCGATCACGCGCGAGAAGTCCGTTCCGGTCGCACCCGCCAGATTGCCCGCCGCCGAGAAGACCTGCGGCAGTCCGCCGGCTAGGCCGATTCCAAAGATCACCCACCCGACGACCGTCAGCGGGAGCGCGGGAGACGCGACCACGATGGCCATCCCGACCGCCGCCGCGGCCCCGCCGTAGCGAACCACCCACACGGGGCCCTTCCTCGCGGTGACCAGATCGGCGGTGAAGCGGCCGACGGTCATCGCCGTGACGAACGCGGCGAACGCCAACGCCCCGAGTGCCGCCGAAACCCCCAGATGCTGCTGTGCGTGCAGGCTGCTCCAGTCCATCGCACAGCCCTCGGCGAGCAGCAGGAGGAACGCCAGAGCGCCGAGTAGCACCAGCCTGCGCTGCGGCCGGGGCGGCGACTCGGCCGCCTCGGCGATCGCGCGGGATCCGTCGTCAGAGACCGATTCCGGCTTCGCGCCAAGCAGATTCGGTGCGACGGCCAACACCACCACCACGCAGGCACCGCACGTCAGGACCGAGGTCGACGCCATGCGCCAGCCCCCCGCCAGGGTGGCAGCGCCGATCAGTGAGCCGATCACGCTGCCCACCGAGAACACCGCGTGGAACGCGGACATGATGGGTCTGCCCACCTCCTGCTCGACGGTGACGGCACGCGCGTTCATCGCCACGTCCGTGAGGCCCGTCGCGATCCCGAAGACGAACAGTGAACCCGCCAGCAGCGGGGCCGTCGGAGCGTTGAGCGGAAGGGCGAGCGTCAGCGACATACCGACGGCTCCGACGAACGCGATGCGCGCGCCGCCGGCGCGCGCGATCAACGGGCCGCAGAACTGCATGCCGACGAGAGCGCCCGCACCGTGCAGCAGGAGCAAGGTGCCCAGCGTTCCCGCCGAGACGCCGGTGCGCTGCTGGACCGAAGGGATGTGCACCGCCCACGTGGAGATGCATACGCCGAACACCGCGAACAGCAGGAATACCGCGGCCCTGGACCACTTCAATGAGCTCACCTGGTTGCTGGTACCCGCCTGGCGGCGCGTTCTCCTTCGTGCACGGCTTCCATCATCGTCCTGCTCGCGATCGCGTCGCCAATGCGCTCCACCGTCACGCCCAGGCCCTTCAGCGCGAAGTACAAGTCGGTGACGGGGCGGTGCCACCCGGCGAGGATCACCGAGTCGACGTCGGCCAACCGGCCGGGGACGCCCTTCTCCACGATGTCGAGCGTCGACCCGGCCACCCCCGTCAGCGTCGTGAAGGGGTGCGTGACCATGCCCGACGCGTGAATCCGCGGAACCGCGAGGTTCGCGCTGAACGGACCCAGCTTGGCGCCTACGTACGGCAACGGCGTCAGGAACTCGACCTGGTGCCCCGCCTCCTGCAGTTGCAACGCCAGCCCGATGCCCTTCCAGCCGCCCTCGCCGTCGTCGACGATCGCGACGCGGACGCCGACGGGTGCCTCCTCGTCGAGAACGTCCCAGACCGACAGCACGTGCTGCTGGTCCAGGCCAGGGGTGAACTGAATACCCTGGGAGAGGTTTCCGACGATGTCGTCACCCGGCGCCGATCCGGTCGCCACGATGACGTGATCGGGATTCAGGTTGAGAACGTCCTCGGCCGTTGCCCGCTGGCCAAGCCGCAGGTCCACGCCGTACTTGCCGATCATCACGTCGAGGTGGTCGATGACACCGCCGATCTCGCTGCGGCCCTTGATCTTCGCAGCGATGCGCAATTGGCCGCCGGTGCGGTGCCTACTCTCGATGAGTACGACGTGATGACCTTGCCGCGCCGCGGTCTCGGCGGCCTTCATCCCGGCCGGACCTGCGCCGACCACGACGACCCTGCGCCGGAAGGTGGCCTGCACCAGGGTGCCGATGCCGAGCTCGCGTTCGTAGCCGGCGGCGGGGTTGTGCACGCACGACGAGTGAGTGACGCTGAACAGCCTGTCGATGCAGCCCTGGTTGCAGCCGATGCAGCGACGGATCTCGTCGAGCCTGCCGTCCTTCATCTTGTTGACCGTTTCCGGGTCGGCGATCTGCTGGCGGGTCATGGCGACCATGTCGGCGTGACCGAGGGCGAGGATCTCGGCGGCGTCTTCGGGGTCGTTGATCCGGCCCACCGCGATCACGGGCAGGTCGACGGCGGCCTTCACCGCGGCGGCCAGGCCTTCCCAGATCCGCTTGGGGTGCTGCATGTCTGGCACGTTCTGGTGGGCCTCGTGGTAAGTGGCCGCCTTGACGCAGAAGTAGTCGATCTTCCCAGTGTCCGCGCATGCCTTGGCGATCAGCTGGGCGTCGGTGACCTCGAGTCCGCCTGGACTGAAGTCGTGGCCCTGCAGATTCATGCCGACCAGGAAGTCGGGTCCGACCTCGTCGCGCACGGCGTCGATGACCCGCAGCACGATCCGCATCCGATTCTCCAGGCTGCCGCCGTAGTCGTCGGTGCGGTGGTTGGAGAACGGGGACAGGAACGAGGCGAGCAGGTACCCTCCGTAGCCGGAATGGATCTCGACGCCATCCATGCCGCCCTGCTTGGCGTGTCGCGCGCCGATGGCATGCGCTTCGACGATCTCGTCGATGTCCTCGACTTCCATTTCCTTCGGCATCTCGAGGTTGAACGGGCACGGTGTGTTCGACGGTCCCCACAGCGCGCGCTCGGTGAACGTCGAATGTCCCTGCCTGCCACCATGCCCGAGCTGCATGACGATGCGCGCGCCATGCTCGTGGACGGCATCGGAGATCTTGCGCAGCCCGGGAACGATCTCCGGCAGCCAGGCCTTCGGCTCGCCGGGAACGTCCTGCGACGTCGGGTGAATCTGCGGGAAGGCCATACCGATGAGACCGGCGCCACCGAGCGCTCGTTCGCGGTAGTAGGCGACGTGCTGGTCGGTCGGCAGGTAGTCCTTGGCCATACCAGTGCCGTGACCCGTCATCACCACCCGGTTGCGAATCTCGATCTTGCCCAGGGTGATTGGCTCGAAGAGCGGCGCCAGGATCGGGTCGACGGCGTGCGTGGATGTCATGCGGTCAGCGCTCCCGAGTGACCCAACCGCAGGGCGAGGGCCGCGACGGTGATGGCGGGGTTGACGGCTGCCGACGACGGGAAGACCGAACTGTCGGCGATCCAGAGATTGTCGAGGTCGTGTGCCAAAAGGTCGGCGTCGACGACACTGGTGGCCGGGTCGTCACCCATCCGGGCGGTCCCACACTGGTGCGACGTCGCCTCGACGCCGAGGCTGCGGGTGAGTACGACGGGGAAGCCGGCCTTGCGGACCACCTTCTTCATCCGCTTGATCAGATCGCGGTGGGCGGATACGTTCGTCTCGCGCCGGGTCACGGTGATGGCACCGCGCGAGTTGAGGGCGATCCTGTTGTCGGGCAACGGCAGATCCTCGGTCTGAATGAACAGATCGAGGGTGTACTTGGTCACCTCGTCGAGGATCGGCATCGGGACCCACGGCTTGCCCTGCTTGGCCTGTTGACCGTGCAGCTTGCCGAGGCCCTGGACGTTGCCGAGCGGATACTCGTTGGTCGGCCCCGCCGAGTACCAGTCGTTGATGCCGATGGTCTTCTGGTACACCGCCTCGTTCTTGCGGCGCGGATCCACGGCGAGGAAGAACGTGGTCACGTGCGCCATGTAGTTGCGGCCGACCTGATCAGAGGAATTGGCGAGTCCGCCAGGGTGCGACGCGGACGCCGAGCGGAGCAGCAACGCCGCGGTGTTGGCCGCCGCGCAGGCGATCACGAACCGCTTGGCCCGCACCTCGATCTCGTTGCCCCGATGAGTGATTCGGGCGGCGGTGACCTGCCGTCCGCTAGCGTCGGTGTCCAGTCGCGTGACTTCCGCGTTGGTCAGCAGCTGCACGTTCTTCGATGCGGCCCGCAACGCAGGCCGGATGGCGGCGACGTCGGCGTCCCCCTTGGCGTCGACCATGCACGCGAACGAGTCGCAGGTCTCGCAGAGCACGCACGCCCCGCCCGGCCGCCAGTCGATGGACTGGGGAGCCGAGAAGGGGTGCAGCCCTTGCCGTTTTGCGCCATCGACCAGACGCGCCATCGCACCTTCATGCGGGATGCCGGGGAAGGGGTAGTCGGTGGACCGCCACGGGTCGGTGGGGTCCTCCCCCTTGTTGCTGTGCACCCAGTACATCTGCTCGGCCTCGCCGTAGTGCGGTTCGAGATCGGCGTACTCGATGGGCCAGGCCGGCGAGATCCCGTCGACGTGCCGGATGGCCCCGAAGTCGGACTCGCGGAAGCGCGGCAGCGTGGCTCCGTACAGCTTGGTGCTCCCACCCACGTAGTGGTAGTTGCCCGGCACGAACTCCCGTTGCGCGATGGTGTCGTACCAGGCGGCGGAGTTCTTGTAGCGGCCTTGGGTGTGCACGGCGTCGAAGGACCAGTTCTCGCGTTCCGTCGGCAGGAAGTCGCCCTGCTCGACGATGAGGACACTGACCCCGGAGTCGCGGAGTGCGTAGGCCAGGGTGCCACCGCCCATCCCGGATCCGATGATCGCGACGTCGGTCTCCAGGACTTCGGGTGGATCGGTGATGATCTGCGACTGCAGCGCCGCTACCGACGTGGACATGTGGTGCTCCTCTGGGCTGAGAGGACGGTTGACTCCGGAGATCCGGGTTACCCCAAATCTAGGGAGCCGCGCAGGGTCAAGGCAGACCCAGCATGCGCAGAGATCCACGGATGGTTACCCACTGTGTGCAACGCGAGCGGTGTCTCCGGTCAGCGGCC
>NZ_JBOGDD010001007.1:0-1800 GCF_050701675.1 Mycobacterium sp.
GCCAGACCTACAAGTGGGAGACGTTCCTGACCCAGGAACTGCCCGCGTATCTGGCCTCCGAGAAGCAGGTGAAGCCCACCGGCAGCGCCGCGGTCGGGCTGTCGATGGCTGGCTCTGCGTCGATGACCCTGGCGATCTACCACCCGGAGCAGTTCATCTATGCGGCCTCGCTGTCGGGTTTCTTGAACCCCTCCGAGGGGTCGTGGCCGTTCCTGATCAACGTGTCGATGGGTGATGCGGGCGGCTTCAAGGCGAATGACATGTGGGGTGCAACGGAAGACCCGAACAGCGCCTGGAAGCGCAACGACCCGATGGTCAACATCGCGAAGCTGGTCGCCAACAACACCCGCCTCTGGGTCTACTGCGGCAATGGCACGCCTAGCGAGCTGGGCGGTAACAACCTGCCCGCCAAGTTCCTCGAAGGCCTGACCATCCGCACCAACCGCACGTTCCAGGACAACTACATTGCCGCAGGCGGCAAGAACGGCGTCTTCAACTTCCCGGACGACGGCACGCACGACTGGCCCTACTGGGGAGCGCAGCTCCAACAGATGAAGCCCGACCTGCAGCGGGTGCTGGGCGCCACGCCGACGGCAACCTAGGAAAGAGACGGCACGCGGCCCGGCTGGTCCCCTGATGGGACCGCCGGGCCGATCCCGTTCCTCACCGAAGAGGGGTGCACCATGGACGACTTCGTGAGCGACCTCGACGGCCTACTCGGCGTCGATCTCCCGTAGTTCGCGCTTGAGGATCTTGCCCGTCGGGTTGCGCGGCAGCTCGTCGAGGAAGATCACCTCGCGCGGGACCTTGTAGCGGGCCAGGTTGTCCTTCACGTAGGTCTTGATCGCGTCCTCGTCGACGGAGGCGCCGTCGACCTTCACGACGAAGGCGCGCAGCCGATGGCCCCACTCCTTGTCCTCGACGCCGAGCGCGGTGGCCTCGACCACGTCGGGGTGCCCGCTGATGAGGTCCTCGACCTCGGCAGGGAAGACGTTCTCGCCGCCGCAGACGATCATCTCGTCGTCGCGGCCGCTGACGTAGAGCAGCCCGTGTTCGTCGAAGTAGCCGACGTCGCCGGACGACATGAGCCCGTCGATGATCGCCTTGTGACCGCCGCCGGTGTACCCCTCGAACGGGAAGGTGTTGCCGACGAAGATGCGGCCGACCTCACCCTGGGGCACCTCCTTGCCGTTGTCGTCGAACAGCTTGATCTTGACACCCTTGACGACCGGTCCGACCGTCGACGGGTTGATCGAGAGGTCCTTCGGACGGGCGATGGTCGCGAACGCGATCTCCGTCGAGCCGTACAGGTTGTACACGACGGGGCCGAGATCCTTCAGTGCGCGCGTGGCGAGCTCGCCGCCGAGCTGCGAGCCGGACACGAACACGATGCGCAGGCTGGAGAGGTTGGGCTTCGGGCTGGTCTTCTCCAGTTCGTCGAGGATGCGCGACAACATCACCGGCACCACGACCATCGCCGTCACGCCGTCCTTCTCGATGTCGGCGAGCACGTTGGCCGGCTTGAACCGGCGGCGCAACACCAGCGTGGAGCCGAGCATCATCGCGATGGTGGCGTGTAGGAAGCCAAGCGCATGGAACATCGGGGCGGGCAGCGACGTCACCTCGCCCGACTTGAACGGCACGTGCGACAGCACGCCACCGATCGGCGCCAGCGACGGCGGGGTGCTGCGGTTGGCGCCCTTGGGTGTGCCGGTGGTGCCACTGGTCAGGATGATGATCTTCGAGTGCGCCGAGGCCTTCGGCGGCGGGTTTGACTTGTTGCGGGAGATCAGCTCGGCA
>NZ_JBOGDD010001008.1:0-1530 GCF_050701675.1 Mycobacterium sp.
CATCTTGGACAAGGCCTTGCTGGCCGCCGGGATCGACCGCGAACCGCTGTACGTCACCAACGCCGTCAAACACTTCAAGTTCACCCGCGCCGAGCGAGGAGTGCGGCGCATCCACAAGACGCCGAGCCGGACCGAGGTGGTGGCATGCCGGCCGTGGTTGTTCGCCGAGTTGGACCTGGTGGCTCCGGACGTCGTGGTGCTCATGGGTGCAACGGCCGCGAAATCGCTGCTGGGCAACGACTTCAGGGTGACCGCACATCGCGGCGAGGTTCTTCGGCTGCCCGACGAGGGGCACGGCAACGGCCCCGGGGTCGTGGTGACCGCGCACCCCTCGTCGATCCTGCGAGGTGCGCCGGAGCGACGAGACGAAGCCTTCGACGCGTTGGTCGGCGACCTTCGATTCGCTGCGGGGATGCTGCAGAACGTTCGTGACGGTTCGACCGATTCGACGGTGAGCGCGCCGAAGACGGGTGGTCACCGTTGAGTAAGGCCGAGGTCAGAGGACCAAGGCAGACGGGACGAGATGGACGATCAGAGCGACGAGTCGTTCGAAGCCCTCTTGCGTTACCTGCGGGACACCCGAGGCGTCGACTTCACCGGGTACAAGCGCACCTCGCTGATGAGGCGGGTCGGACACCAGATGAAACACGCAGGCGGTCATCGCGGCCTGTTCGTGAGCGGCGGCCGCCCGCAAGTGGGCTTGCTGGGCTTCGACGTGCCGATGCCTTGCGGCCCGCGTCGCGCCTCGCGCATGTTCGACCGTCTCTTCGGCGCGACGACGGGCCGTGGCCACCACGTCGTCGTAGGTTGGCGCACCGTTCGCGAGCTCGGCCCGGCGGTGGCGGAGTTCTTCGGCTCTGGCGTGAGCCACCGCCGCACGTTTGACAGGGGTGACCAAGCGTCGTCGTCCCCGTCGACGTCTGACTCTCCAAGCTTGCTGGCCATGCGACGTCTCCGGTTCAAGTCACGTTGACGGCGTGCCCCCCCGAATTATCCCCACCATCCGGTGAACGATTCGCCGTCACTGGTTGCGTCGGGTCTCCCGGCGATTGGCCTTTTCGATCGCAGAGACGAGATCACTCTTGGTCATCGTCGAGCGACCGGAAATGTCCAGGCGCCGGGCCACCTCGGCCAAGTGCTTCTTGCTGGCGTTGGCGTCGACACCCTCCGCGGAGTCGCCCTTCGCTCGCGCGCCGCCGCTTTCCGCCCGCTCGTCCGATGGGCCGCGGTGGTCCTTCCCCTCCCAGTGATCGCCGACCTTCTCGTAGCTGTGCTTGAGCGCGCTGTACGCGACCCGGTGCGCCCGTTCGCCCTCGCCGTACTCCTCGGCGGCCGCATCGTGGGTCTTGGCGAAGGTTCGTTTCGCCTTGTCATCGGACCGCTTCAACGTGCTGGGCAGTTCACTGTCCTTGGCCTTGCCGGACTTCGACACTTTCGGCATTGCATTCCTCTTTCCCGTCTCGAGAGATGGTGTGCCGGTACATCCCGAATACCCGCTCGACACGGGATCACCCACGGTCGTCCTGTGCG
>NZ_JBOGDD010001009.1:0-16544 GCF_050701675.1 Mycobacterium sp.
GCTTGGGGGTCCGGGGCTCGGAGGGTGAATCAGCGTGATGGGTCTGGCCCCAGTACGCGAGGTTGATCGCGGCGGTGAGGTCGCGATCAGCCGAATGCCCGCAGTCGCAGGTGAACACCCGATCGGCGAGCGTCAGCCGCCCTGGATGGTCCCGCACTGGGAGCACCGCTTGCTGGACGGATACCACCGATCGGCCAGCACGACCGAGCCGTGCCGCCAGGCCTGTTTGTAGCCCAGGTTGCGGGCGAACTCGGTCCAGCCCGCATCGGAGATCGCTTGGGCCAGCCGGTGGTTGTGCAGCATTCCGGACACGTTGAGGTCTTCGAGGACGAGCCGGTCGTGGGTCTTGACCAACTCGTTCGAAATCTGGTGCAGGAAATGGCGCCGCACGTTCGCGACGTGAAAATGGTGACGCCGTAGTTTCGCGGTGGCGTCACGGCGGTTGTGTGATCCCTTCTGTGTGCGCGACAACGACTTCGCCAGCCGCCGTTGCTTCGTCATCCCGGCAGTCAACGCCTTGGGGGCATCGGTGATCCGGGCGACTTCGGTGCCGTCGATGGTGGCTGCGGCCAGGAACGCCGACAGCCCCCTGTCACACCGACCCAGCCACCGTCATCGTGTTTAGTGGTGGCGGGACGGGCAGGCGGAGCCGCAACGACGCTGGCGCTCAGTCGGTGGGACGCCCCGGAGTTTGGACGGCCAAGAAGCCGGGGGTGCGGGCGAGCCGGAAACCCAGTGCCCGGTAGAGCCGGATCGCCGTGGCGTTGGAGACGGCGGCGTGCAGGAATGGCGTCTCGCCGCGGGCTCGGATCTGGTGGGCGACGGCGTGCACGAGCCGGGTGGACAGGCCCTGGCCGCGGAACTCTGCCGCTGTGCACACCGCGCTGATCTCGGTGAGACCCGGCGGGTGTAGGCGCTCGCCGGCCATCGCGACGAGGCGACCGCCACGACGCACACCCAGATAGGTGCCAAGTTCGACGGTGCGGGGAAAGAACGGCCCCGGCCTGGTGTCGGCGACCAGTGCCAACATCTCGGGCACGTCGGCGGGGCCCAACCGGATGGTCTCGTCGTCGGGTGCGGCGGCCACGCCGTCGTCGACGAGCTGCACGCCGGGGATGCGCTCCACCACCTCCCAGCCCTGTGGGGGATCGGCGAACACCCCGGTCAGGATGAGCACCGTTGCAGGACCGGCGATCTCGGCCATGTCGGCCCAGTCGTCGGCAGTGGGTAGACTTGCGAACCCAGCGAAGGCGGACACCGCAGTGGGGTAGCGCGCGCAACGACCCAACTGGTGGGCGAAGTGTCGGTGCGGACCGGTCAACGACGCGTAGACGGGGTTGTCCAGGACGTTGGGTGCGAGCGCGTCGCCGACGACCGCCGACAGCGGAGCCGCCCGCAGGGACCGTCGCGACATCGAGTCATGTTCGACGGTGCCGTCACCGCAGCTGCAGCCCACACCGTTAGGTTAACGGGGGAGTGGCACGAAGCGCTTGAGCTTGCCACTGGCCGGGTTGCGCCCCAGGGTCTCGACCGACCGGATGCGAATCGACGGGTGGGCAACTCCGTGGCGCTGCATCGCCGAGATCAACGCAGGGACCATGTCTTGCACGCTCGCATCCGCAACCGCCAGCACGTCCACACCGTGCTCGGTCTGCAGCACCTGGTACTCGACGATGCGCGGATCCGTACCGAGTACGTGTCGAAAGGCGCTGGCGGGCACCGTATGGGAGCCGTAGACGAAGTCGTCGTCACGACGACCGCTGATATCGGCCACCCTGGCGAACGCGCTGCCGCAGGCACACGGCTCGGACATCAGCGAGATCTCGTCGCCGAGGTCGTACCGGACGAAGGGGAACGTGCGGTTCGACAGGCCAGTGGCCAGCGTGCGCACCGCCGGTTCGTCGGGACCCACGGGTGCGCCGGAGTCGTCGACGCGTTCGAGGATCACCTCGTCCTCGCAGATGTGCAGTCCCGACCCGTACCCGCAGCCGACCGCTTGCACACCGAGTTCCGTTGAACCCCACAGATTGTGCAACGGCGCGTGCCAGGCATCGATGATCGCGTCGCGGTCTTCGGGCAAGAGGGGTTCGGAGTTCGTGCTCACCCGGTGGGGTCGGATGCGGAGGTCGCCGGCCAACGACGCACGGGCCAGGCGGCCGATGACACTGGCATACCCGACGAGGTGGGTGGGAGCGTAGGTTTGGACCGCCGAGAGGACCTCTTCGAACGGTGCTCCGGCATCGATGACGGCGGTGTCCATACCCGCGACGGTCGGCACGTCGAACAGCGGTGTGCTGGCGTGCGGTGGCCCCCCAGCCGCGAGTACGGCCAGCCGCGTCGGTGCCGCCGAGGGGTGGCGTCGCTCGGCACGCGCCTGCATGCGCCACGCCAGACACGCGGTGGTGACGAAGAACTGCCAATCCCAGACGTACACCCCGCGGACCCCGCTGGCGCCGCCGGAACTGAACACCTGCTGATCGTGTCGGGTATAGGAGAACCAGGTCTGCTCAGTCAGAACCCGTTCTGCAAATTGACGATTGAGGTCGGGCGTCGTCACGATCGCATCCCACTCGCTTTGCGCTTCAGCTTTCGTCAGCATCGGAATCGACGCCAGCTCGGACGCCGTCACCGCCTCGAAGTCCACGCCGCGCAGCCGCTCAGCGTAGAACGGCGAGCGCTCGTGGGCGTACGCAAGCACTGAGCGCAATCGCGCATCGCGGTGCCGCTGAATCTGCTGTGCCGACCAGTCGAGGCGGGCCACGTGATCGGTGAGTGCCGCGTGCACGGCATGGAGGTGGGCGGCGCGGATGCGTTGGTATGCGGACCGTCCCATCACGGCTCCCTTCTCCGCTTCCATCGGATCCCATGATGCATCCGAGGTCGACCCGATGGCAGCACCTTCGGCGGTCTCACGTATATCGGCACCGCGGATGCAACGCCTCCGCTATCTCAGGCGTGAGAGCGGGCGCGTTGGCTCCTTGAATCCTGCGAATGTGCGGGTGAGCTGAATCGAATCGCCTGCCGCAGGCCCTCCCGATGGCGGTGCCTGCGCGGCTGCCCGGAATATCTGGACCACAGTCCGGTTATGTCTAGTTGCGGGGTGCACGTGGACGACAACGGGATGTTTGAACCGCGCTGAACCGTCCGGACGAAGGGAACGAGATGAGCCACAGCACGGCTGAGGAGACAGCCAAAGAGATCGTGCGGCGAAACACCGAGCAGGTCCAGGGGCGGGGGGATTTCGACTTGTTCGACACGCTATTCGCTGATGACTTCATCGACCACACACCGCAGCCCGGGACTGCCCCGGACAAAGAAGGGGTGCGGGCGCTCTATCACCGGTTGCGTGGGGCTTTTCCCGACTTCCGGCCCGAGATCCATTGGCAGACAGTGGATGGAGATGTGGTGACCACGTTCAAGACCTACCACGGCACTCATCAGGGCGAGATCTTCGGCATCGCACCAACGGGCCGTGTCATACAGTTCGAAACTGTTGACGCGATGCGGGTTCGCGATGGGCGAATCGTCGAGCACTGGGGCGTTGCGAACCTCTTCTCGCTGGTGCACCAACTGGGTGCCCGCGTAGAAGTCTGACTGTTGTGGCGATCGGAGGCCACGGCAATGTCGGGTGACCGCCAGGTCAGCGGAAGCGGACGTTCACCGTCGCCAGGCCGAAGATCTTCCGGCCACCGGACTTCGCGGCGATGATGACGACACCGGTGCGGGTCGCCGGGTCCAGCGACTTGATCCGACCGGTGAACTCGATGTCCGTGCCCTCGGTGGCCGACACGATCGCTGGCTGGGACAGCCGCACCGCGTAGCGGGTGACCGCACCGGGGTCGCCGGACCATGCCGAGGCGAATCCGGCACCCAAACCCATGGTGAGCATCCCGTGGGCGATCACGTCGGGCAGCCCCGCCAGCTTGGCGATGGCTTCGTCCCAGTGAATCGGGTTGGCGTCGCCGGCTACGCCGGCGTAGTTCACCAGGTCGCCGCGGGAGAGTCGGGCGTGATGCGCCGGTAGCTCATCGCCGACCGTCACGTCATCGAAGGACCGCGTGCCTGGCGTGCGGGTCGTGCCCGCATCGGCGATGCGAACCTCGCCGTCGGGTCGCACCGTCTTCTCGTAGGCGACACCGGGTTCGTCGGCTCCGAGCATGTTGACGTCGTGCATCATCACGTTGTGCACGGCCGACCTGATCGTCGGATCGACGTCCTCCGCGGTGACGCCGACGACGGTGGTGTGCAGGGTGTGCACGCGCTCGCCGGCAGTGTCGGTGTAGGTGTTGGTCACGGTGATCAGATCTCTGCCGGCGATCCTGCGCACCGACGACAGTTCGACGTCGACGTGCAGTTCGTCACCGGCCACGATCGGGCGGTGCTGCTCGAAGACTTCTTCGGTCTGCAGGTACATGTCATAACCGACGACCACCGATTCGAAAAGGTGCCGATTGGCTGCCATGGCCGGGATCGACGTAAACGTCAGCGGCGCCACCAGGCCCGAGTATCCCAACTCCGCGGCGGTGGCGGCATCCCAGTGTGCGGGGTGATAGTCCTGCACTGCACGGGCGTACTCGCGTACCTTCTCGTGGCCTACCAGATAGGTGTCGTCCACCTGGTAGTAGTGGCCAACGCGCGATTCAATCGCCGACGTCTCTGCTGCTGCGGTCATGAATTTGCTCAACTTATCTATCGGCTTGTTCGCTGAGGCCGACCAAAGCACACTAGCGCGCGGACACCGTAGCAATACACGTCGATCCGCCTCGCGCTAGTCGTGCATTCCCCTGCAAGCGGCGGTTCGGAATGCTTCCAATCATGGTGTGCAGTCTCGGCGCGGCGTTCCGCGGTCACGCCGTAGCGCTGGTCTCCAGGAATGACGTGACGGCTCGCAGGAGTTCCCGCGGCGCCTCCTCGGGGACGTAGTGACCGCCCGGTACGGCGTGACCCGTGACCGAGGCGGGGTCGTCGTGGTGTTCCCGCCAGATGCGCACGACGTCCTGCCGGGCGAGGCCACCGTCTGCACCCCACAACACCAGCAGCGGGGCGGACAGTCGGAGGCCGCGGGCATGGTCGGCCTCGTCGCGGTCGAGGTCGATGGTGAAGCCGGCGCCGTAGTCCTCCATCGACGCCCGCAGATGTGCCGGTTCGCTGTAAGCGCGGACGTATGCGTCGAACGTGGACTCGTCGACGGCGCCGCTGTCGAGGACCGACGCGAAGAAATGGCGCAGGTAGGTCCCGACGTTGCCCGAGATGAGCTCTGTGGCGAGCGCGCCGTTGCGATGAAAGAACCAGTGCCACATGGCACTTGTGGAATCCCGATCGAAAGACTGCATCACGACCCTGGTCGGCAGGATGTCGAGCAGGACCAGCGCGGACACCTCATCGGGGCGGTCCAACGCCCAACGGTGCGCGACCCGGGCACCGCGGTCGTGGCCGATGACGATCGCCGAATCGTGCCCGAGGTGGGCGATGAGGCCGGACAGATCCGATGCGGTCGCGCGTTTGTCATAGCCGGTGTCGGCGAGCCCGGAGGCGCCGTACCCGCGCAAGTCGGGCGCGACGACGGTGTGTCGTTCGCTGAGCGGCCCCACGACGTGTCGCCAGCACTCGCCCGTCTGCGGCCATCCATGCAGCAGCACGACGAGCTCGGGCCCGTCGCCTGCGATGCGGTACGCGAGTTCGACCTCGTCGAGCCGCACGAACTCCACGGTCTGAGCAGACATCTTCCCTCGTATCGGTCGTCGGTGATCCCAGGCTGCGGTCAGTTGCGCACCCCCGGCAACACGGCATTGCCACTGAGTGGAAGTCTGTGTGCACGCGTCGCGGGCGCCGGCTCATACCGTGGACCAAGCAGGGAAGGGGTGGCCGATGGCAGGCAACGTCGGTGTTCCCGGTCAGACGGTCGGGAGCCGCCTGCTGGCGGTCCTCGACTGTTTCGACGTCGGTCATCGGGCACTCACCCTCACCGAGATCGCGAAGGGGGCGCAGCTGCCTCTGTCCACCGCTCGCCGGCTAATCATGGAGCTGGTCGCATGGGGCGGACTCGAGCGCGTGCCGGATGGGTCCTATCGGGTGGGCATGCGGCTCTGGCAGGTCGGGTCGCTGGCGCCGCAGACCCGTGACCTGCGTGAAGCGGCGCTTCCGTACATGCACGACCTGTTCGAGGCGACGCGTGAGAATGTTCAACTCGCAGTGCTCGACGGCATGGAGGCGTTGTGCATCGAGAAGGTGTCCGGGAACAAGGCAGTGCCCACGGCGACGCAGGTCGGCGGGCGGTTGCCGTTGCATACGACCGGCGTGGGCAAAGCCCTGTTGGCGTTCTCGCCGCGGGAGTTTCTGGAGGACGTGGTTGCTCGGGGACTGAGCCGGTCCACGATTCACAGCATCGTCGAGCCGGGGCGGCTGGCTGCTGCACTGGAGGGTGTGCGTCGCACCGGGGTCGCGTTCTCCTACCAGGAGATGACGATCGGGGCGATCTCGGTGGCGACGCCCATCATCACAGCGGGACGGCTGTGGGGTGCGCTGGGCATCGTCACCCACTCCGGGGCGGCATTGGACCGATTGGCGCCTGCTGTCCGCACGGCGGCGCTCGGTGTCGCGCGTAGCGCCTGACCGTGAATGCCACTGAGTGGCAGCGATGCGTCGGCATTCCCGGCCAGCAGGCACACGATGGCGTTCATGGAACGCCACGGACGCGAGCAGAGGAGCGGTCTTGCCGAAGATTGATCAGCACAGCGAGCCGATCTCGCTGACGTGTAGCTCCAGCACCCTGCGCCGGGCCGACCTGCCCACGCGGGTCGCAGCCGCGTCGGCCGCAGGGTTCACCGGCTTGGGATTCCGCGTCGCCGACTACGCCGACTCCGGCATGGAGCTGCCCGCCATCCGCGACTTGCTCGACCGGCACGCGATGCGCACCCTCGAGGTCGAGCACACGTGGGACTGGGCACTTCGCCAGGTGGATCCCGTCGAAGAAGCGATGTTCGCGTTTGCCCGGGCAGTGGGCTTCCGGCAGTTGAACGTCCCGATGTTCTACCCGCACACTAGCGTGGAACTGGTCCGTGGATTCGGCGAACTCTGCGACCGCGCAGCTGATTTCGGCGTCCTCGTGGGATTCGAGTTCCTCCCGTACAGCCATGTGGCGGCATTGGCCGACGCGTGGGCGATCGTCGAAGCCGCCGATCGACCCAACGGCGGGGTGATCATCGATCTGTGGCATTGGTTCCGATCAGACTCGCAGGCAGCTGACTTGGGACGAGTGCCCGTCGAGAAGATCACGTCCCTACAATTGTGCGACGTTCTCCACGTGCCCCGCGCCGACCTCACCGAGGAGGCACGCCACCACCGACTGCTTCCTGGTCAGGGCGCCGGAGCAACCGCACGAATCCTCGATGCACTCCACGGGCAGGGATTCTCGGGACCGGTCTCGGTCGAGGTCTTCTCAGATGACCTCGACGCCAAGCCGACCGCGACCGCGGCAGGCTTGGCGTTCGATGCCGGCGCGGATGTGCTGCGCCAGGCAGGAATTAGACCCGAGCCGTGGTTCACCAATCACGACCGGGCCTGTCGGTGATGCAGAAGTCACGCTCGAGGAAGGGGACCATCGATCATGCGGTTGGCCGGTAAGACAGCCTTGATCACCGGAGCGGCGAACGGCATGGGCCTTGCCACTGCCCGCACGTTCAGTCGGGAGGGGGCGGTGGTGATCCTCGCCGACATCGACGACGAATCCGGTTGTCGTGCAGCCGACGAGATCAATCAAGGCGGAGGCACGGCGCAGTATCTGCATCTCGACGTCACTGACGAGAACTCTTGGCTTTCGGCGATCGACGACACGGTGTCGCATCACACCCGACTCGACGTGCTCGTCAACAACGCGGGTATCAGCGGTACCTTCAACCCGGACCTCACGAGCACCGGCTTCTACGACCAGTTGATGGCCATCAATGCGCGAAGCGTGTTCCTGGGCATCAAACACGGCGCCGCGACCATGAAGCTCGCGGGGGGTGGATCGATCGTCAACATGTCTTCGATCTCCGCGAACATCGGTCAGTACGGCATTCACCTCGGCTACGGCGCGTCAAAGGCTGCCGTCAAGTCGATGACCGTCACCGGCGCAGTGCAGTACGCCGCTGATGGGATTCGGATCAACGCAGTGGCGCCCGGCATGCTACCGCCGATGCAGACGTCCCGTGGATCGGCGGACCCGGTGTGGCGTGCCAAGCAGATCGACGGTGTCCCCATGAAACGAGCCGGTGAGGTCCAGGAAGTCGCGGACGTGGTGCTGTTCCTCGCCACCGACGAATCGAGCTATGTGACGGGAGTCGAGATTCTCGTCGACGGCGGACTGACGGCTGTCTGAACCTGCCGCTGCCGCTCAGCAGCAGTATGCCCTGGCGCACAGCCATCACCCTCACTGACGATCGAATGGGGCCGACAGTCGGCCGCTACCAACATCATTCGATCACAGAGGTTTTGAGTGAACAACACAACACCGGGCAGTACGCTCCTCGTATTGGTTCACGGCGCGTGGCATTCCTCCGCGCACTGGGCGGCGACGCAGCGGTACTTGGTGAGGCTGGGCCTCGACAGCATTGCCGTCGATCTGCCGGGCCATGGCGTGAACGCCCCGATACCGTCGAGTTACCTGCTCGCCGGACAGCCCGGACTGGAGTCGCAGAAGTCTGCGGTCGCCGATGTGACGATGCAGGACTCGGCGGACGTGATCCTGTCGGAGGTCACGGACCTGCATTCCCGGGGGCGACGGATCGTGGTCGTCGCGCACAGTGCGGGTGGCGGACCCGCCTCGCTGGCCGCCGAGCAGGCACCCGAAATGGTTGATCGGCTGGTGTACCTCTCGGCATTCGTGCCGGCCGGGCGGCCGCGGTTCACCGACTACATCAACGCCGACGAGAACGTCGTCGCCGCCAAGATTCCGATGGTCGGGGAGCCGAGCGAGCTTGGTGCACACCGGATCAACCCCTTCGACGAGGATCCGACGGTCCTCGAGGCCGTGCGGTACGCCTTCCTCGACGATCTGCCCGACGATGCCCCGAGCGGCTGGCGTCAGCTGCTGCACCCCGACGAGCCGTTCTCAAGCCTGACCGCGCCGGTGGTGGTCAGTGCACAACGGTGGGGACAGATCCCGCGGACGTACATCCGCCTCACCGATGACCGCGCCCTGCCCCCCGTCACGCAGGACCTCATGATCGCCGAGGCCGACGAGGCCTACCCCGAGCAGCGGTTCGATGTGCGTGACCTGACCGGCGGCCATTCACCGTTCGTCACGCGTCCCGCCGAGTTGGCGGCTCTGTTGGCGGACGTTGCGCTGAAGAGCGCGGACTACCCGGCCGTGTGAACGGTGGAGGCGTTGGACTCGGCTGCGCGTTGAGCGGTCGGTGCACGCCTCGCCTTGACGGCGACCGCGGCGATGGAGATCGCTGCGGGAATCAGCAAGGCCAGGAAGACCTGACGGTAGTTCATCCCGAGCGCGACGAGCGCGGTGCCCGCGCCCGCGCCCGCGATGGCGCCGAACCGTGCGACGCCGGTGGCCCAGCTGGTGCCGGTGGCACGGATTGCGGTGGGGTAGAACGATGCCGACAGAATCGGGAAGCCAGTGGCCACCGAGTTGGTGAACATGCCGAGTACGAAGATGAGGCAACCGATGACGACCACGTCCTGCGGTGCGACCGCGATGAGAGCGAGCATCACTGCAGCGCAACCCATTCCGATGGCCACCACCCGGTGGAGGCCGTAACTGTCCATCAACCAGCCGATGGCGATGTTGCCGACGGTACCGCCCAGCTGAAGCAGCAGTCCGATGGTCGCAGCAGCGGCCAGGGAGAAGCCGACGTCGGTCATGAGGATCGGCAACCAGCTGTTCATCAGGTAGACGATGAAGAACGCCGCCACGAATCCGACCCAGATCGTCACCGTGCCGATGCGGAAGCGCCGGCCCATCAACGCAGTCACGGTGAGCTTGGAGCCGGTGGCGGGTTCGTCCAGGCAGAACCGGATACCGTCCGGAAAATGTTCGGGAACCATCGATCTCATCAACGAGATCAGTTCGGTCCGGCGAAGGTCGTTGCGGGCCAGGAACTTCGGTGACTCCGGCAACGCAACGGCTATCACGACGACGTACGCGAGTGGCAGGATGCCGCCGACGATCAGAGCCCAGTGCCAGCTGGCGATCTGCACCAACACGCTGGTCAGATAACCGGCGACCGCTCCGCCGAGCGTCATACCGCAGTATGTGATCGCCATCATCGCGCTGCGCCGCCTCGTGGGTGCGTACTCGCTGACCAGCGTCGTGGCGTTGGGCATCGCAGCGCCCAGTCCGAGACCCGTCAGAAGACGCAGGATGGAGAACGACAGGACGCCGGTGGCCAGAGCGGTCGCGGCGCTCATCACCCCGAAGGTGATCAGGGCGCCGATGATGACCTTGCGGCGTCCGAAGCGGTCCGCGAGCGGCCCGGCCACCAATGAGCCGATGGCCAGACCGAACAGGCCGCTGGTGACGATGGGGCCCAACTGTGCCTTGGTGAGCCCCCAGTCCGTGATCAGGGATGGTGCGATGAAGGCGACGAGCGCGATGTCGATTCCGTCGAGGACCAACACGCCGAAGCACAGTCCGAGGACCCGTCTCTGAAGACGTCCTACTCGATGACGGTCGATCACGCCCTGCAGATCGATCGGTTCTCCTGGGTGCACGATGTCCTCCTTTGGACAGCTTGAATCATGGCTCTCGCCGACGGATTCGGATTGGGTGGAACGCGGCCCGCCGAGTGGTGACCGGTCAGTTCTGAAGTGAGTACGTGCGGATGGGCTGCGGAGGAGATCCGGCCGCGGCGTCGGCGAGTAGGGCCTGCAGGCCGGGGGCGGTGACCGGGGTGGGGTTTGCGTAAGGCGCCGCCAACGCCTGGTCGATCACCGTCGCGACACCATCCGGCGGCATGCCGAGCGCGGTGAGGGACATCTGCGCACCCAGGTCCTGCACGAGGTGAAACAGGTAGGCGGCTGGATCCTCGGCGGCGAACGCCGTCTGGAGCCGCTGCTGCGCACGTGGCGCAGCAGCGAGGTTGAGTCGCAGCACATGCGGCAGAACTGCGGCGTGGGTCTCGGCGTGCGGCAGGGTGAACGTGCCGCCGAGGATGTGGCACAGCTGGTGGTGCAGTGACATCGTCGTCACCCCGAGCGACATGCCGGCCAACCACGCTCCGTGCAGCAGTTCGGTGCGTGCGGCGATGTCTGCGGGGTTGGCGACGACGAGGGGCAGAGCCGTGACGATCGCGCGCGCGGACTCGGCGGCGATGAGGTCCGTCACCGGCGAGCGGTCGGGGGCGTACATCGCCTCGACCGCGTGTGCCAGCGCGTTCACGGCACTGGTCACCGATTGGGCCGTCGGAAGACCGAGCGTCAGCTCGGAGTCGTAGATCACCGTTACGGGAAGGACGGTCACGTCGCGGCCGGTGCGTTTACGGCCTCCATCCGTGATGCCCCAGATGGGGGTCATCTCCGAGCCGGCGTAGGTGGTCGGGACGGCGATCAGCGGAATGCCGGTGTCCTTCGCGACGGCCTTGCCCAAGCCGATCGCCGAACCCCCACCGATGGCGACGCATCCGTCGGCGCCGTGCTCCCTGGCTCGGTCGACTGCCGTCGCCGCGACCTTCGCGGGCACGTGCATCTCGGCGTGGGCGTGCAGCTCAACCAGTGCGGCACCCAGCGGTGCGGCCACCTCGGCGGCGAGGTCGGCGTGACCGCGAGTGCACACCACCATCAGTCGACGCAGCTGGAGGCGCTCGGTCTCGGCGGCCAGTCGGGACCGGGCGCCCGGCGCGAAGATCACTCGGCCGCTGTGGCTCTGGTGGACGAAGTCGTAGCTCATGGCCGCGCCTGCCGGTCGCGGCGATCGAGAACGACGTCGAACTCCAAGAGCCGGAACGGGTTTGGCACCTTGTAGCGTGCGGCGAGGGCGGGGTCATCCATGATGATGACAGACCGGATCAACGATTCCTTGACGCCGAATACGGTGTCCGAGTCCAGGTATGGGCTGCCCTCGACGAACACGTGTGTCGTGAGTGGTGCGTGATCGGCGGCCGCAGCGATGACGTGAATGTGTGCGGGTCGATTGGGGTGCCGCTTGGTTGCTGCCAGGAGGGCGCCCACCGGTCCGTCGTCGGGAATCGGGTAATAGCGGGGGACCACGGTGCGTAACCAGAACCGACCGTCGTCATCGGTGACGAACAGGCCGCGCAGGTTGCGTTCCGGTTGGATGTCGGGCTGTTGGACGTCGTAGTACCCGGACCCGTTGGCCTGCCAGACGTCCACCTGCGCTCCCGGCAGAGGCGTTCCATCCGACGAGTGGACCCGGCCTGCGAAGACGCACGGCACTCCGTCGTGGTCGAGAGAGATGTCCGCACCGAGCCGGCGTTCGGGCGACTCGACCATGTGGAACGGACCCAGGACGGTGGTCTCGGTGGCGGTGGCAGACCGTCGGTTGTTGATCGCGTCGACCAGCATCGAGACGCCGAGAACGTCGCTAAGTAGTACGAATTCCTGTCGGGTGTCATCGCATTGGTGCCCGACCGCGGTCAGGAAGTCGATCGCCTGCTGCCACTCGGCGTGGGTGGGTTCGACGTCCTTCACGAAGCGGTGCAGGTGCTCGACGAGGTTGGTGAGTACCGTCTTCAGGCGTTCATCCGGTGTGTCCCGAAGGCTGTCCACGACGATCGGCACGGAGTTCAGCTCGCTGAAACCGCCGTGAACGGCGGTCATAGCGGCACACCCGGGGTGTCTGCGCCGGCCAGCCACTTCGCGCCTTCGTCGTAGAGGCGTTGCACGGCAGCACCAGTCAGGCCCGGTAAACCGTTCTTGACGGTGAAGCCTGCCCTGCTCTGTACGTAGCCCAGATACCGGTAGCCACTAGGAAATTCGTCGAGCAGTTCATGATCGATGTCCAGCCGATCAGAGGGATCGATGACGTCGAGCCGGTCCTTCTCGTAGATCGGCTGGCGCCGCACGATCGTCCAGTGCGTGTCGTGTTGCAGGAAGTCGTAGAAGCGGCCGGTGCAGGTGACGTCGACCGCGACACCGTGGACCGTTGCGCGTTGGCTGATGGTCATCTTCGTCTGGGCCACGGCGCGGTCATCGGCGACGTCGGCGGAATGGCCGCCAAGGAAGTGCAGGATCGACACTCCGGACTCGAAGCCTTGCCTGCTTTGCTCGATGAATTCAGTTGCGGGACCTTGAAACCACGTTGCGCTCATCCATCCGCTCGTCGGATGCCACACCGAGGCGAAGCGGTCCCAGTCCCCCGCGTCACGCCACACCGCCCAGTTATCGACCAACTCGCGGATGGCTGTCTTGTCGTCGCCAACGTTCCGCACCATGACCTCCGTCCGACGCGCGTACCCGTGTGGCCCGCGACACATCGTCTGTGATGAAGCTTGGGACGGAGGCGGATATCGCGGCCAGCGACAGCTGCCGCCCAGTGGCAGGCGACGGACATGCCACTCAGTGGTCGCATGCGGTGGTGGTGCTGGCCGATGACATGAACGATGTGACCAAACCCCGCTCTGACGATGGAGAATCCATGACTCAGCACCATCTACCTTCGGGTGCCACTCGCATTCTTGGCATCATTGGTGACCCAATCGGACAGGTCCTCGCACCAACCGTGTGGAGCAGACTCTTTCGCGCGAACGGCCTCGACAAGGTCTGCATCCCCATGCACGTTCGTCCGGCTGAACTCGAGCACTTCCTCGACGGGGTTCGCAGGTGGCAGAACCTAGATGGGCTCATCGTGACCCTTCCCCACAAGATCAAGGCCTTTGAACTAGTCGCCCAAGCCACCAAACGAGCCCGTCTCATCGGTGCGGTCAACTCACTTCGTTTGAATGGTGAAGGAGAGTGGATCGGCGACATGTTGGACGGCGATGGATTCGTCGCCGCGTTCGAGGGCAAGATTCGGCCGGTTCGCGGTCTGCGCTCACTGGTGGTGGGTTCGGGGGGCGCCGGTGCCGCGATCGCCTTCGCGTTGGCCGACGGGGGCGCCAATGCGGTCGACGTCTCAGACGTCGACGCCGCGCGCTCGCACTCACTCGCAGAGCGGATCGCAGCGCACGGCACCGATTCAAAGCCCGTGCCCCCCAGGGCGAAGGGGTATGACCTGGTCGTGAATGCCAGTCCCGCTGGGATGCGGCCCGAGGATCCCCTTCCCGTCGACCTCGACGGGGTGACCTCGGAGGTCGCGGTTGCGGACATCGTGACCAAACCGGCGAGCACACGGCTACTCCGAGCGGCGTCCGCGCTCGGTTGCTCGGTGCAAGATGGACTGCAGATGACCGAGGCACAGGTCGCCTTGCAAGCCCAGTTCTTCGGGCTTGCCCTAGACGCTCAAACCGGCAGCCACACGGAAGTCGATGTGTGAGTTCCGGTCGAAAGCTGAGCTGACACGTAAGGGGATGAGTTGACGAACATGGATCGTGGATCAGACATCGAAGGTTCTGCGGGGGTACGGCATGACAGCGTCTACCTGGACGATCTGAAGCTTCACTATGTGCGCGCGGGGCGAGGGGCGCCGGTCGTGCTCCTGCACGGGTGGCCCCAAACCTGGTTCGCCTGGCGCAAGGTGATACCACTAGTCGCCGACCGGTACGACGTCATCGTCCCCGACCTGAGAGGCTTCGGAGACACGTCACGGCCGCTGGGCGGTTACGACAAGAAGACCGTTGCCGGCGATGTCCGACAACTGGTCGAGCACTTGGGCGTTGGACCCGTTCACATCGTCGGACACGACGTCGGCGGAGCCGTGGCCTACCCCTACGCTGCGCAGTGGCCAGTCGAAGTGCGGTCGATGACGTTCATCGAAAGCAGTCTTCCGGCGTTTGGACAGGAAGAATTGATGGATGTCGCGAATGGTGGAAGCTGGCATTTCGGCTTCAACATGTCCGGCGACATCGCCGAAGAATTGGTTCGCGGCCGTGAACGCCTACTCATCGACTATTGGATGCGTCGCAGTACCGTCGGGGTCGTCGATCCGACCTCGGTCGAGGTCGATGCCCTGGATCAGTACGAGCGATCATTGAAACAACCGGGCGGACTTCGGAGTACGTTCGCGCACTATCGGGCTCTGCCACAGGACCGGTCCGACAATCGTGAGTTCGGGCGCACGATGCTGACGATGCCGGTGCTGGCGGTCGAAGGCGAGCGTGGTCAGTCGGGACATTCGGTCTCGACCATGTCGAAGGTGGCCGCGAACGTAACCTCGGCGATGATCGAACGTGCAGGTCACTATCCGCCAGAGGAGAACCCCTCTCAGCTGGCCTCAGTCTTGCAGACGTTCTTCGCAGGCGCCGAAGCGTAGGGGTTTCAGCGGTCGAGGAAGTTGGCGAGCGCAGCCAGGACCGCGTCGGGGCGTTCTTCTACGACCCAATGTCCGCAGTTCGCGATCGCGCCTCCGGTGACGTTCGTGCCGAACTCGGACATCATGTCCACGATCCTTGGACCCCAGCGGTTTTCACCGCCCAAGGCGAGTAGGGGAATGGTGAGCGGCTGGCGTGCGAGCTCGCGGTTGTCCTCGGCATCTCGCTCGAATGCCCGGTACCATTCGAGTGCACTACGGGTGGCTCCCGGCTGCGCGAGTGCTCGCGCGTACACCTCGACGTCACGGTCACTGAACGCACCGTGATTGGTGACCCGGCTCCGGAGGAAGGACTCGACGTATCCGTACTCACGTCCTGAGATCAGGAATTCCGGAAGATCACGGCTTTGATGGAACGCGAAGTGCCACACCGTCGGGTCCGCGTAGATCGTGTCCCACAGTGTCGCACCGGGAATCGGCACGTCGAAGATCGCCAGACGCGTGACGGTCTCGCGATGCGTGGCAGCCCAGGCGTAGGCGACCATTCCGCCGATGTCGTGGCCGACTACCTGTACGGTCTCGAATCCCATCACCTGTCGAAGGCCGTCCAATTCCGCTGCCATGGTGACTTTGTCATAACCGGTGAGGGGTTTGGACGAGTTGCCCGCCCCCTTCAGATCCACTGCCACCACGGTGTGGTGCCTGGCCAGCTCGCCGATCACGGGCATCCACTCGCGCCAGGTTTGGGGGAATCCGTGGAGAAGGAACACGGCGGGCCCAGAACCCGCGACTACGGCGTGTAAGGCGGTGTCGTCTCCTACCCGATGCAACACGTGGTGCCAATCTGCGGGAATGTCGTCGGACATGGTCATGCTCCGTTTCTGTTCAGTTTCCTAGGTGGGTGGGGACATTTCGCGGTGATTCCGGCGATGAGACCAGGCCGTCCAGGTCGGTCGCAACGGGGGAGTTGCGGTAATACAGTCCTTTCAAGGTCATGCAGATCGCACCGATGGATACGGGTATCACGAGTAACAGGAACACCTGTTGGAACGTGACGCCCATGCTCGCCAACGTCGTTCCAACTGCTGCTCCCAACACTGCGCCGAATCGGGAGATTCCCGAGGTCCAACTTGTCCCCGTCGATCTGATCTCAGTTGGATAGAAAGTCGCCGATATAGCCGTATAG
>NZ_JBOGDD010001010.1:0-17012 GCF_050701675.1 Mycobacterium sp.
CGGGCCGACGGGACCAACGGTTCGTCAATCACACTGCGGGTATGCATCGTGATCAAGGTCGATGACGGCCTGATCACGCGGATAGACGAGTACTTCGATCCGGCCGACATGGCTCCACTGCTCAGGAGAACGACATGACGACTCCAGCTAATTCAATCGCCGCCACCAACCCGGGCACCACGTGGCTCTTGGATCCCGAACGGTCGACGCTGACGTTCCGGAACAAGACGTTCTGGGGCGCGCTCACCGTGAAGGGCACGTTCAGCGATGTGGATGGCGAAGGCGAGATCACCTCGTCGCACACCGTCGCCGGAGTGCTGCGCGTCGGCGCGGCGTCGCTGTCGACCGGCATCGGCAAGCGCGACGAGCACCTGCGATCAGCAGACTTCTTCGACGTCGCGAACCACCCCGAGATCACGGTCGAGGTTCACGGTGCGAAGGTCACCGGCGCAGACCAGCTCGACCTCGACGCCACCCTCACCATCAAGGAGAGCGCACACCGCCTCGTCCTGCCCGCCACCGCGGAGCTGCTCGATGACGGCGCGGTCCGGATCACCAGCCATACCAAGATCAACCGCGAGGAACTCGGCGTCGACGGCAACCTGCTTGGCATGATCCCGCCAACCACACTCATCGAAGGCGTGGCCGTATTCACACCGCGGGCCGGGGCAGCGTCGTAGCATCGCCCATGTGCCCGAGTCGCCCCTGAAGATCCTCGTCTACAGCGACAACGCCGTCACCCGCGATCAGGTGCGGTCCGCGCTGGGCAAGCGGGTTCACCCCGACCTTCCGGAGTTGGAGTATGTCGACGTGGCCACCGCACCGGTCGTCGTCGCGAACCTTGACAAGGGCGGCATCGATCTCGCGATCCTGGACGGCGAAGCCACGCCAACGGGCGGGATGGGGCTGGCCAAGCAGCTCAAGGACGAGGTCGCGCACTGCCCGCCGATTCTGGTGCTGACGGGCCGTCCGGACGACGCCTGGCTGGCCTCGTGGTCACGAGCGGAGGCGGCCGTATCACATCCGATCGACCCGATCCGACTCGGCGAGGCCGTCGCATCGCTGCTGCGCTCGATCACACAGTAACCAGCACGAAATAGCCTGGCGCCATTCACTTCTCGCGATAGCGATCTCGCGGACCATCGGCGCGCAGTTGCTTCTTCTGATCCTATCCAAAATGCGCCGAGCCGACCGTTAACGAGACTAAGCTGTGTGATAGCTCACATCGACAGTCCAACGAGGGAGCGACACAGCGGTATGAACGCTTACATACCCATCCTGGTCCTAGGTGCGATCGCGGCAGCGTTCGCCATCGGCTCGGTGGTCATCGCCACCGTGATCGGCCCGCGGCGCTACAACCGGGCCAAACTCGAGGCCTACGAGTGCGGCATCGAACCGATCGCACCGGGGTCCCCCGGCGACCTGCAGACCGGCCAGCGGTTTCCGGTGAAGTACTACCTCGTGGCGATGTTGTTCATCGTCTTCGACATCGAGATCGTCTTCCTCTATCCGTGGGCCGTCGCATTCGACTCGCTCGGCTTGTTCGCCGTCGTCGAGATGCTGCTGTTCATGCTCACGGTCTTCGTCGCCTACGCATACGTGTGGCGGCGCGGCGGACTGAACTGGGATTGAGCTGACTCATGGGACTCGAAGAACAGCTTCCAGGCGGCATTCTGCTGTCGACGCTGGAGAAGGTCGCCGGCTACGTGCGCAAGGGTTCGCTGTGGCCCGCGACGTTCGGCCTGGCGTGCTGCGCCATCGAGATGATGGCAACGGCCGGCCCGAGATTCGACATCGCACGCTTCGGCATGGAACGGTTCTCCGCCACGCCGCGGCAGGCCGATCTGATGATCGTGGCCGGCCGCGTCAGCCAGAAGATGGCGCCGGTGCTGCGGCAGGTGTACGACCAGATGGCGGAGCCGAAATGGGTTCTCGCCATGGGGGTGTGCGCGTCGTCCGGCGGGATGTTCAACAACTACGCGATCGTCCAGGGCGTCGACCACGTGGTGCCGGTCGACATCTACCTGCCGGGCTGCCCGCCCCGGCCCGAGATGCTCCTCAACGCAATCCTGATGCTGCACGACAAGATCCAGGAGATGCCATTGGGCGTCAACCGCGCCGAGGCGATCGCGGCGGCAGAGGAGGCAGCACTCGCCTCCCGGCCGACCATCGAGCTCAAGGGACTGTTGCGCTCGTGACGGGCACCAACGGCAACGACAATGGGGCTGGCAATGGCGCTCCTCCGGACGAACCCGAGGTCATCCGCGTCCGGCGGGGCATGTTCGGCGTCACGGGCAGCGGCGACACTTCGGGTTACGGCAGGTTGGTGCGCGACGTCGCACTGCCAGGCGGCTCGCCACGGCCCTACGGCGGGTACTTCGACCAGGTCGTCGATGCGCTGGCCGGCGCACTCGGAGACGACGTCTACTCCGCCGCCGTCGAACGCATCGTGGTGTTCCGCAACGAACTCACCCTCGAGGTACGTCGTGAGCAACTGGTGGCCGTCGCTCAGACGTTGCGCGACCACGCCACCCTGCGATTCGAGCTGTGCCTCGGCGTCTCCGGTGTGCACTATCCCGATGACACCGATCGCGAACTGCACGCCGTCTACCCACTGATGTCCATCACCCACAACCGCAGGATTCGCCTCGAGGTGGCCGCACCCGATGCGGATCCGCATGTGCCGTCGTTGTTCTCGGTGTACCCGACCACCGACTGGCACGAACGCGAGACGTACGACTTCTTCGGCATCGTCTTCGACGGCCATCCGTCGCTCACCCGCATCGAGATGCCCGACGACTGGGTGGGACATCCACAACGCAAGGACTACCCGTTGGGCGGCATCCCCGTGGAATACCACGGCGCCAAGATACAACCGCCCGACCAGCGGAGGTCCTACAACTGATGACCATCCCCAACAACCCGCCCGAGGCCCGAGAAACGATCGTCACGGTGGGCGGTGAAGACTGGCACGAGGTCGTCGCGGCCGCCCGCGACAAGGCGGTCGCAGGCGAGCGCATCGTCGTCAACATGGGTCCGCAACACCCCTCGACGCACGGCGTGCTCCGGCTGATCCTCGAGATCGATGGTGAGACCATCACCGAGATCCGGTGCGGTATCGGCTACCTGCACACCGGGATCGAAAAGAATCTCGAGTTCCGCAACTGGACGCAGGGCGTCACGTTCGTGACCCGGATGGACTACCTGTCCCCGTTCTTCAACGAAACGGCGTACTGCCTCGGCGTCGAGAAACTACTGGACGTCACCGACGACATCCCCGAACGCGCCAGCGTGATCCGGGTGATGCTGATGGAGCTGAACCGCATCTCCAGCCATCTCGTGGCACTGGCCACGGGCGGGATGGAACTGGGCTCGATGTCGGCCATGTTCTACGGATTCCGCGAGCGCGAGCTCGTGCTCAACGTCTTCGAGACAATCACCGGTCTGCGGATGAACCACGCGTTCATCCGACCCGGGGGGCTGGCCGCGGACCTGCCCGATGAGGCCGTACCTCAGCTCAGGGAGCTGATGGTACTGCTACCGAAGCGGTTGGAGGACATCGAGAATCTCCTCAACGAGAACTACATCTGGAAGGCCCGCACCCAGGGCATCGGCTACCTCGACCTGACGGGATGCATGGCGCTCGGCATCACCGGACCGTGCCTTCGGTCCACCGGCCTGCCACACGATCTGCGCCGCGCCCAGCCGTACTGCGGTTACGAGAACTACGAGTTCGACGTCATCACCACCGACGAGTGCGATGCCTACGGCCGGTACATGATCCGCGTCCGCGAGATGCGGGAGTCACTGAAGATCGTCGAGCAGTGTCTGGACAAGCTCAAGCCGGGGCCGGTGATGATCACCGACAAGAAGCTGGCCTGGCCCGCCAACCTCACGTCAGGGCCCGACGGGCTCGGCAACTCACCCGAGTACATCGCCAAGATCATGGGCGGCTCGATGGAGGCGCTCATCCACCACTTCAAGTTGGTCACCGAGGGCATTCGCGTGCCCGCCGGACAGGTCTACGTCGCCGTCGAGTCGCCGCGGGGCGAACTCGGCGTACACATGGTGTCCGACGGCGGCACCCGGCCCTACCGAGTGCACTACCGCGATCCGTCCTTCACCAACCTGCAGGCGGTCGCGGCGATGTGCGAGGGCGGCATGGTGGCCGACGCCATCGCGGCGGTGGCATCGATCGATCCGGTGATGGGAGGCGTGGACAGGTGACTGTCGTAGAACTTCGACTAGGGCCCCGGCCCGACGAACCGGGACCGCCGATCTCGCAAGGGCCTCAGTCGTATACGGCCGAGGTGACGCAACGGCTCGCCGGCGACGCGGCGCAGATCATCGCCCGCTACCCTGAGGCGCGATCAGCGCTGCTGCCCCTGCTTCATCTGGTCCAGTCGGAGGACGGCTACCTCACACCCGCGGGAATCGCCTTCTGCGCAGGGCAATTGCAGCTAAGTCCCGCCGAGGTGACCGCGGTCGCGACGTTCTACTCGATGTACCGGCGCACGCCAACGGGCGAGTACCTGGTCGGCGTGTGCACCAACACTCTGTGCGCGGTGATGGGCGGGGACGCCATCCTCGACGTCCTCGAACAGCACCTCGACGTGCACGCCGGGCAGACCACCGACGACGGCAAGGTCACACTCGAGCACATCGAGTGCAACGCCGCATGCGACTACGCACCGGTGATCATGGTCAACTGGGAGTTCTTCGACAACCAGACACCGTCGTCGGCAAGGGATCTGGTGGACGACCTGCGCACGGGGCAGACCGTCACGCCAAGCCGCGGTGCTCCCCCGTGCACGTTCCGCGACACCGCACGGATCCTCGCCGGCTTCGCCGACCAGCGGCCCGGCGCCAACGACGGCCCCACCGCCGGTGACGCCACGCTGGCAGGGCTGCGAGTGGCAAGAGAGCGGAACATGTCTGCACCCTCGGTGGCGGAATCCGGTTCCACCGCCAAGGGGCCCGACGACGAACAGATCACGGAGGACACCGCGCGCAACGAGCCGGCACCCGGCCCCTCTGCCGACGTGCCGCCGAGGAACGGTGCGCAGTCATGACACTGACGCCCGTATTGAGCAGCTACTGGGACGAGCCGTCGTCCTGGACCATGGCGGCCTACCAACGCCACGACGGGTACCGCGCCCTGCGCAAGGCCCTCGCGATGGAACCCGACGCCGTGATCGGCTTGGTCAAGGACTCCGGACTGCGCGGTCGTGGCGGTGCAGGCTTCCCGACGGGTCAGAAGTGGTCGTTCATCCCGCAGGGGGCCGACGGCGCCGGCGCCAAACCGCACTATCTCGTGATCAACGCCGATGAGTCGGAACCGGGCACCTGCAAGGACATTCCGCTCATGATGGCCACCCCGCACGTACTGGTCGAAGGTGCGATCATCGCGGCGTACGCCATCCGGGCCCGGCATGCGTTCATCTACGTTCGCGGCGAGGTGATTCCGGTGCTGCGCCGACTGCAGGCCGCCGTCGCCGAGGCCTATGACGCCGGGTACCTCGGCACCGACGTCCTCGGCTCGGGCTTCGACCTCGATCTCGTCGTGCATGCGGGGGCAGGGGCCTACATCTGCGGTGAGGAGACCGCGCTGCTCGACTCGCTCGAGGGAAGACGGGGTCAGCCGCGGTTGCGACCGCCGTTCCCCGCCGTCGCGGGCCTGTACGCGTGCCCCACGGTGGTGAACAACGTCGAGTCCATCGCCAGCGTGCCAGCCGTTCTGCGCGGCGGCGTCGACTGGTTCAAGTCGATGGGATCGGAGAAGTCGCCAGGATTCACGCTGTACTCGCTGTCCGGTCACGTCACCAATCCCGGTCAGTACGAAGCTCCACTGGGCATCACCCTCCGCGAACTGCTCGACTACGCGGGCGGGATTCGGGCAGGCCACGAGCTGAAGTTCTGGACGCCGGGCGGCTCGTCGACGCCGCTGCTCACGGCCGAACACCTCGACGTGCCACTCGATTACGAGAACATGGCTGGCGTCGGATCGATGCTGGGCACGAAGGCGCTTCAGATCTTCGACGAGACCACGTGCGTGGTGCGGGCGGTCCGCCGCTGGACACAGTTCTACGCTCACGAATCCTGCGGCAAGTGCACACCGTGTCGCGAGGGCACGTACTGGCTGGCCCAGATCTACGAGCGGCTCGAATCCGGCACCGGCCACCGCGAGGACGTGGACAAGTTGCTCGACATCTCCGACGCGATCTTCGGCAAGTCGTTCTGCGCCCTCGGCGACGGCGCGGCCAGCCCGGTCCTGTCGTCCATCAAGCACTTCCGCGACGAGTACGTCGCGCACCTGGACGGTGGGTGCCCGTTCGACCCACACGCATCGATGCTCGTCGCACCCGCGGGGGTCCCGTCATGAGCGCGAGCAGACGCAAAGTGCCCTCATTCGACCGGAAGCAGGGCACTTTGTGTCTGCTCGCGGGAGAAAGGTGACCGTATGACCACTGCGGAGAACAAGACCGGCACCGAGGCCACCCCGGTCGAGATGGTGGCACTGACCATCGACGACCACCAGATCAGTGTGCCCAAGGGCACGTTGGTGATTCGCGCGGCCGAACTCATCGGCATCCAGATCCCGCGGTTCTGCGACCATCCGCTACTCGAGCCGGTCGGGGCCTGCAGGCAGTGCCTGGTGGAGGTGGAGGGACAGCGCAAACCCATGGCGTCGTGCACCATCACCGTCACGCCCGACATGGTGGTGCGCACGCAGCTGACCTCCGAGGCAGCCGACAAGGCGCAGCACGGCGTCATGGAACTGCTGTTGATCAACCACCCGCTGGACTGCCCGGTCTGCGACAAGGGCGGCGAATGTCCGCTGCAGAACCAGGCGATGTCCAACGGCCAGGCCGACACGCGCTTCACCGACGTCAAGCGCACGTTCCCCAAGCCCATCAACCTGTCCGCACAGGTGCTGCTTGACCGGGAGCGGTGCGTGCTATGTGCCAGATGTACGCGCTTCTCCAACCAGATCGCCGGCGACCCCTTCATCGAACTACTCGAACGCGGAGCGCTGCAGCAGGTCGGCATCGCGGCCGACACACCCTTCGACTCCTACTTCTCGGGCAACACCGTGCAGATCTGTCCGGTCGGCGCGCTGACCGGCACCGCCTACCGGTTCCGCGCCAGGCCCTTCGACCTGGTGTCCTCACCCAGCGTGTGCGAACACTGTGCGTCGGGGTGCGCCCAGCGCACGGATCACCGCCGCGGAAAGGTGCTGCGCCGCTTGGCCGGTGACGACCCCGAGGTCAACGAGGAGTGGAACTGCGACAAGGGACGCTGGGCATTCACCTATCCCAGCCAGGGTGACCGCATCGCAACTCCCCTGGTTCGTGACCCCGACGGCAGCCAGCGCCCAGCATCCTGGTCGGAGGCCGTTGCGGTGGCGATCCGCGGGCTGACCGCGGCGGCCGGGCGCACCGGAGTGCTGGTCGGCGGGCGGGCGACGCTCGAAGACGCCTACGCCTACGCCAAGTTCGCCAGAATCGTGCTTGGCACCAACGACATCGACTTCCGCAGTCGCGCGCACTCCGACGAGGAGGCCCAGTTCCTGGCCGCCGCCGTCGCCGGGCAACCGATGACCGTGACGTACGCCGACCTCGAGGCCGCGCCCGCCGTGCTCCTGGCCGGATTCGAACCGGAAGAGGAGTCTCCGATCGTCTATCTGCGGCTGCGCAAGGCATTCCGCAAGCGCGGGCTGAAGGTCCGCTCGATCGCGCCCTTCGCCACGCGAGGGCTGGCGAAGATGGGTGGCACGCTCATCGCCACCGCGCCGGGTGATGAAGCAGCGGCGCTCGATACCCTCGGTGAGGACGTGGTGGCTGGGACGGTGGTCCTGGTCGGGGAGCGACTCGCCACCTCGCCAGGCGCCTACTCCGCCGTGCTGCGTCTCGTCGAACGCACCGGCGCCCGGCTCGCGTGGATTCCCCGGCGCGCCGGTGAACGCGGCGCACTGGAAGCCGGTGCGGCGCCGTATCTTCTTCCAGGGGGCCGACCGCTGTCGGACTCCGCCGCACGCGCGGAGATCGCCGCGGCATGGAACGTCGACGAACTCCCTGACCAGCCGGGACACGACACGTCGAGCATCATCGCGGCGGCCGCAGCCGGATCGTTGGGGGCGCTGCTGGTCGGCGGTGTGGAGATCGACGACCTGCCCGACCCGGCCGCCGCGATCGCGGCGATCGAGGCCGCACCGTTCGTCGTCAGTCTGGAGCTGCGCCAGAGCGCCGTCACCGAGCGTGCCGACGTGGTGTTCCCCGTCGCGCCGGTGTCCGAGAAGTCGGGCACGTTCGTCAACTGGGAAGGCCGCCAACGTCCCTTCGACCCAGCGCTGCCGCCCGGCGCGACGTCCGATTCACGCGTGCTCGCAGCACTTGCCGAGGAGGTCGGAGTCGACCTCGGACTGCGCGACGCGGCCGCCGCACGCGACGAACTCCGGCGCCTCGGTGTCTGGCGGGGCACGCGAGCCGCGGCGCCGAACGTGGCCGCCCCCCAGTCGGAACGCCCCGCCACGGGCCGTGCGGTGCTCTCGGGCTGGCGGATGCTGCTCGACAGGGGCCGACTCCAGGACGGCGAGCCCCACCTCGCCGGGACGGCGCGGCCCAGCGTGGCACGGCTGTCGCGAAGGACTGCCACCGAGATCGGCGCCGACGACGGCGGACCGATCACCGTGGCGACGCCGCGCGGCGCCATCACCCTTGCGCTCGAGATCACCGAGATGCCGGACCGGGTGGTGTGGCTGCCCCTGAATTCGCCGGGTTCCCAGGTGAACCCGGCCCTTGGCGCATCACCCGGCGACGTGGTGGCCATTTCGGTTGGCGGTGAGCAGGCGTGACGTACCCAGATCTCACCTCGTTCGGCCACGATCCCTGGTGGCTGGTGCTCGGCAAGGCACTCGGCGTATTCGTCTTCCTGCTGCTCACCGTTCTCGTGGCAATCCTGCTCGAGCGCAAGATCCTCGGCCGGATGCAGATGCGCTACGGCCCCAACCGAGTTGGCCCCTTCGGCGTACTCCAGAGCCTGGTCGACGGTGTAAAACTGGCACTCAAGGAAGGCCTGATTCCGGCGGGCGTCGACAAGCCCATCTACCTCGCGGCACCGGTGATCGCGGTCATTCCCGCGATCATGGCGTTCGCCGTGATTCCGATGGGCGGCATGGTCAGCGTCTTCGGGCACCAAACCCCGCTGCAACTCACCGACCTCGCCGTCGGAGTGCTGTACGTACTCGGCGTCACCTCGATCGGCGTATACGGAATCGTCCTGGCGGGCTGGTCCTCCGGATCCACGTATCCCCTACTCGGTGGGATCCGCTCGAGCGCGCAGGTGATCTCCTATGAGATCGCGATGGCGCTGTCCTTCGCCGCGGTCTTCCTCTACTCCGGCACCATGTCCACCTCCGAGATCGTCGCGAAGCAGCAGGGCATCTGGTACGCGTTCCTGTTGCTGCCGTCATTCCTGATCTACGTCACCTCGATGGTCGGTGAGACCAACCGTGCGCCCTTCGATCTGCCAGAGGCCGAGGGCGAGCTGGTCGGCGGATTCCACACCGAGTACTCCTCGCTCAAGTTCGCGATGTTCATGCTCGCCGAGTACGTCAACATGACCACGGTCTCGGCATTGGCCACCACGCTGTTCCTCGGGGGGTGGCAGGCCCCGTGGCCGTTCAACATGATCGACGGGGCGAACTCCGGCTGGTGGCCGTTGCTGTGGTTCATCGTGAAGGTCTGGACGTTCATGTTCGGATTCATGTGGCTGCGAGCGACGCTGCCGCGCCTGCGTTACGACCAGTTCATGAACCTGGGCTGGAAGCTCCTCATCCCCATCTCGCTGGCGTGGATCGTGACGGTCGCCGTCGTCCGGACCCTGCGCAACGAGGGGTACGACGGCTTGGCCGTCGTTCTCATCACCACCAGCGCGTTCGTCGCATTCCTGCTGCTGGTTTATCTCTGGCGGACGTTGCGGCAGAAGGAGACCCGCCGGGTCGCCAGAATCCCGGACACGCCCGCGGCCGATTCGGGGGCTTTCCCGATACCGCCCATTCCCGTGAAGGAGCCCGCCGATGTCTAAGAGGCCACACTTCATCGACGCCATCGCCGGCTTCGGCGTGACGTTCAAGACGATGTTCAAGAAGCCGATCACCGAGGAATACCCGGAGAGTCCCGGTCCGACGGCAAAGCGTTATCACGGTCGCCACCAACTCAACCGGTACGACGATGGCCTGGAGAAGTGCATCGGCTGCGAGCTCTGCGCATGGGCGTGCCCGGCCGACGCGATCTTCGTCGAGGGCGCCGACAACACCGAGGACGAGCGGTTCTCCCCCGGCGAGCGGTACGGGCAGGTGTACCAGATCAACTATCTGCGGTGCATCGGGTGCGGCTTGTGCATCGAGGCATGCCCGACCAGGGCACTGACGATGACCAACGACTACGAGATGGCCGACGACAACCGCTCCGACCTGATCTACGGCAAGGACAAGTTGTTGGCACCGCTGCAGCCCGGCATGACGGCACCGCCGCACGCGATGGCCGCGGGCAGCACCGACGAGGACTACTACCGCGGGAACATCAGGGCTGACGGTCTCGCCACCTCGCTCGGGATGCCAGAGGTGAAACCTCGTCAGAAGCCCCGCGATCCGGTCGAGGAAGTCGTTCTGTGACGGTCGAACTCACGCTGCTCGCGGCCGACGCCGCCTACCGCACGTCCACCACGGAGGCGGTGACGTTCTGGGTGCTCGGCACGTTCGCGGTGCTCGGCGCCATCGCCGTGGTCGCCGCCCCCAAGGCCGTGTACTCGGCGATCTTCCTCGCGATCACGATGATCATCCTCGCGGTGCTCTACATCGCCCAGGACGCGCTGTTCCTCGGCATCGTGCAGATCGTCGTCTACACCGGCGCCGTGATGATGCTGTTCCTCTTCGTCCTGATGCTGATCGGAGTGGACTCCTCCGACTCGCTGGTGGAAACCATTCGCGGACAACGTATCGCCGCGATCTGCGCAGGCGTCGCATTCGGCGTACTGCTGATCGCGGCCATCGGCAACCTGTCCCTCGCCGGATTCACCGGCCTCACCGACGCCAACGCGGGCGGCAACGTCGAGGGCCTGGCTGCGCTGATCTTCGTCCGCTACCTGTGGGCATTCGAGCTGACCAGCGCACTGCTCATCACCGCCACCCTCGGCGCGATGGTGCTGACCCACCGGGAACGGGTCGACCGCCGCAAGACCCAGCGCGAACTCTCGATCGAGCGCTTCGCCTCGGGTGGGCACGCCACCCCGATGCCGAGCCCAGGCGTGTACGCCCGCCACAACGCCGTGGACATGGCCGCCCGACTGCCCGACGGCTCCGACGCCGACACGTCGGTGAGCGGCATCCTGCCGCCGCGAACCATGGCGGGGGCCAAGAACGGGGAGCCCCGGTGAACCCCTACAACTACCTCTATCTCTCGGCGCTGCTGTTCACCATCGGGGCGGCGGGGGTGCTGTTGCGGCGCAACGCCATCGTGATGTTCATGTGCGTCGAGTTGATGCTCAACGCGGCCAACCTCGCCTTCGTCACGTTCTCCCGGATGCACGGGCACCTCGACGGGCAGGTCGTGGCGTTCTTCACCATGGTCGTCGCCGCGTGCGAGGTGGTGGTCGGTCTTGCGATCATCATGACCATCTTCCGCGCCAGACAGTCGGCCTCGGTCGACGCGGCCAGCCTGCTGAAGCACTGATGAGCGCCTGCGCGAAGAAGAGACGAGCTTGAGTATCATGACACTTCCCGTGTGGCTGCTGATTGCGCTCCCACTGCTCGGTGCGGCGATCCTGCTGCTCGGCGGCAAGTCCACCAACGCCTGGGGCCACCTGCTTGGCTGTGCGACGGTGCTGGCGTCCTTCGTCGTCGGAGCGGTGTTGTTCGTCGACCAGCTCAACCGCGTCGCCGAGAACAGGGAGATACACGAGCACCTGTTCTCCTGGGTACCGGTGGGCCGATTGCAGGTCGACTTCGGGCTCCAACTCGACCAGCTGTCAGTGTGTTTCGTGTTGCTGATCACCGGCGTCGGTTCGCTCATCCACGTCTACTCGGTCGGCTACATGGCGCACGATCCCGAACGCAGACGCTTCTTCGCCTATCTCAACCTGTTCGTTGCGGCCATGCTTCTGCTGGTCCTCGCCGACAACTACCTCGGGCTCTACGTGGGCTGGGAGGGTGTCGGTCTCGCCTCTTACCTGCTGATCGGCTTCTGGTCGCACAAGCCGTCGGCCGCGACTGCGGCGAAGAAGGCGTTCGTCGTCAACCGCGTCGGTGACGTCGGCCTGGCCCTGGCCATCATGGTGATGTTCGCAAGCGTCGGAACCATCTCGTATGCCGGCGTATTCGGTGCCGCCAGCGAGATCTCGCAGGGCACGCTCACCGCGATCGGACTGCTGCTGCTGCTCGCCGCGTGCGGCAAGTCCGCACAGGTGCCGTTGCAGTCGTGGCTCGGTGATGCGATGGAGGGCCCCACGCCGGTGTCGGCGCTCATCCACGCGGCGACCATGGTGACCGCAGGCGTATATCTGATCGTGCGCTCCGGACCCGTCTACGACCTCGCGCCCGACGCCCGTCTCGGCGTCGTGATCGTCGGGGCGGTGACCCTGCTCTTCGGCGCGGTCATCGGCTGCGCGAAGGACGACATCAAGAAGGCGCTCGCCGCGTCGACGATGTCGCAGATCGGCTACATGGTGCTCGCGGCGGGTCTCGGGCCTGCCGGTTACGCCATCGCGATCCTGCATCTGCTGACCCACGGCTTCTTCAAGGCGGGGCTCTTCCTCGGCGCGGGGTCGGTGATGCACGGCATGGATGACGAAACGGACATGCGGCGATTCGGCGGACTGCGCACGTTCATGCCCATCACGTTCGTGACGTTCGGGCTCGGCTATCTGGCAATCATCGGCGTACCGCCGTTCGCCGGGTTCTTCTCCAAGGACGCGATCATCGAAACCGCCTTCGCCGCAGGCGGAGTCAAGGGCCTGCTACTCGGCGGAGCCGCTCTCCTCGGGGCGGGCATCACCGCGTTCTACATGACCAGGGTGATGCTGATGACGTTCTTCGGGGAGAAGCGCTGGCGAGAAGGTGCTCACCCGCACGAATCGCCTGCCAGCATGACGTGGCCGATGATCGTGCTCGCGGTCGGATCGGTGGGCGCGGGCGGACTACTCGCCATCGGCGGCACGCTCGAGCACTGGCTCGAACCGGTCGTCGGCGCCCATGAAGCCGAGCACTCGATCCCCGTCTGGGTGATGACGACCATCACGCTGGCCGTGGTCGCGGTCGGCATCGGAATCGCGTACCGCATGTACGCGATGCGCCCCGTCCCCGAGACGGCGCCGGACGACGTGTCCGCGTTGACCGTCGCTGCCCGCAGGGACCTCTACGGCGACGCCTTCAACGAAGACGTGTTGATGCGGCCGGGCCAGCTCGTCACGGCGGGCCTGGTCGAGATCGACGACGACGGCATCGAGGACGTGTCCCGCGGGCTCGGCGCGCTCGTCGGCGGCAGCTCGGAGCGGCTGCGGCAGTTCCAAACTGGGTTCGCCCGCTCGTACGCCCTGTCCATGCTGGGTGGCGCCGTCCTGGTGATCGCCGCGATTCTGGCGGTGAGGGTCTGGTGACCGGCGTGCCGTGGCTGACGATTCTCTGGGCCGTTCCGATGGTCGGCGCGGCGGGCGTGATCCTGTTGCCCTCGGCGGCACGACATCTCGCGAAGTATGCGGCCCTCGTCGTCTCGCTGGTGGTGCTGGCGATCGCGGTGACGCTCGCCGTGACCTTCGACCCGGCGGGAGCGCAATACCAGTTCGTCGAGGACCACGCGTGGATCCCATCCTTCGGAACGGGCTACATCCTGGGCCTCGACGGGATCGCACTTGCACTGGTGGTGCTCACGGCCGTCCTGGTGCCGCTGCTGATCGTCGCGGGCTGGCACGACGGCAGCGATCAGGCCCGGTCCACGCACACGTACATGGCCTTGACGCTGGCCGTCGAGGGCATGGTGCTCATCTCGCTGGTCGCTCTCGACGTCCTGCTGTTCTACGTGTTCTTCGAGGCCATGCTGATCCCGATGTACTTCCTCATCGGAGGCTTTGGCGGCGCGAACCGGTCCAAGGCAGCGGTGAAGTTCCTGCTGTACAACCTGTTCGGTGGTCTGATCATGCTCGCCGCGGTCATCGGACTGTACGTGGCCACCGCCACCAGCACCGCCTTCGACGCGGGGACGTTCGACTTCCGCGCGATCGTGGCTGCCGTGGAGGATGGATCGCTCAACATCAGCCCCGCGGTGCTCAACGCGCTCTTCCTCGGGTTCATGTTCGCCTTCGCGGTCAAGGCGCCGCTCTGGCCGTTCCACCGCTGGTTGCCCGACGCCGCCGTCGAGGCCACCCCGGCGACGGCCGTGCTGATGATGGCCGTCGTCGACAAGGTCGGCACGTTCGGCATGCTGCGCTACTGCCTGCAGTTGTTCCCCGACGCTTCGATGACGTTCCGGCCGTTGATCATCACGCTCGCGGTGATCGGCATCATCTTCGGCGCAGTCGTGGCGATCGGCCAGACCGACGTGATGCGGCTCATCTCCTACACGTCGATCTCGCACTTCGGATTCATCATCCTCGGCATCTTCGCGATGACCAGCCAGGGCCAGTCCGGCTCGACCCTCTACATGGTCAACCACGGCATCTCGACCGCGGCTCTGTTTCTCGTCGCGGGATTCCTGGTGTCGCGCAGGGGAAGTCGCACCATCGCCTCCTTCGGGGGTGTACAGAAGGTCGCGCCGGTGCTGGCGGGCACGTTCCTCGTCGCTGGACTGGCCACCCTGTCGCTACCCGGCCTTGCGCCGTTCATCAGCGAATTCCTGGTGCTGATCGGCACGTTCACCACGTACCCGGTCATGGCCGTCTTCGCGGCGTCCGCGCTGGTGCTGTCGGCGATCTACATCCTGTGGACGTACCAGCGCATGATGACCGGACCCGTCGGTCCCGGCAACGACAAACTGCGTGACCTCGTCCCAAGGGAACTCGTCGTCGTGGCGCCCCTGATCGCGATCCTGCTGGTACTCGGCGTGTATCCGAAACCGGTACTGGACGTGATTGACCCCGCCGTCGGCCACACGCTGAGCACGATAGGCCAGCAGGACCCCGCACCCCGTGTCGCGGAAGGACCCGCCAAATGACCATCACCGCACCGTCGGTCGAATACGGGCTGCTGTCACCGATGTTGATCGTGCTCGGCGTCGCCGTGCTCGGCGTGCTGGTCGAAGCCTTCCTGCCCCGCAGCGTCCGGTACCGGGTACAACTGTCGCTGGCCATCGGAGGTCAGGTGGCCGCATTGGTCGCCGTCGTCACCGAGTGGATCGGCCTTGGCTCGTCGCTGGGCCGGACCGCCGTTGGCGGGGCCGTCGCGCTCGACAAGCCGGCGTTGTTCCTGCAGGGCACCCTGCTTCTCGTAGGCATCCTCGCCACGCTGCTGATCGCCGAACGCCGCATCGCCTCCGAGGTCGACGCGAATGAAGGAGCAGCGGGCCTCGACGCATTCACTCCGATGGCCTCGGCCGTGCCGGGCAGCGTCACCGAGAAGCTCGCCACGAAAGCCGGTGTCGCACAGACCGAGATCTTCCCACTGACCATGCTCGCCCTCGGCGGGATGATGCTCTTCCCCGCCGCAGGCGACCTTCTGACCATGTTCGTCGCACTCGAGGTGTTCTCACTGCCGCTGTACCTGATGTGCGGGTTGGCCAGGCACCGGCGGCTTCTCTCCCAGGAGGCGGCGCTCAAGTACTTCCTCCTCGGGGCGTTCTCATCGGCGTTCTTCCTGTACGGGATCGCCCTGCTGTACGGCTACTCGGGCGGACTGAGCCTCACCGGTATCCGCGACCAAGCGGCCAGTTCGGACGACACCACGCTGGCACTCGTCGGCATCGGCTTGCTGACAGTCGGTGTGCTGTTCAAAGTCGGTGCGGTGCCGTTTCATTCGTGGATCCCCGACGTGTATCAAGGCGCTCCCACGCCGGTCACGGGCTTCATGGCAGCCGCTACCAAGATCGCCGCGTTCGGGGCCATGCTGCGAATCTTCTACGTCGCGCTTCCCGGCTTCGAGGATGACTGGCGACCGCTGATGTGGGGCATCGCGATCCTCACGATGGTGGTCGGCACGGTGACGGCGGTGTCCCAGAGCGACGTCAAGCGAATGCTGGCCTACTCCTCGGTCGCCCATGTGGGCTTCATCCTGACGGGCGTCATCGCACTCAACGACAGCGGTGTGTCCGCAACGTTGTTCTACCTGTTCGCCTATGGTTTCAGCACTCTCGGCGCGTTCGCCGTCGTCAGCGTGGTGCGCAACGCGGCAGGCGAGGAGGAGACCGACATGTTGCGGTGGGCGGGACTCGGCCGGAGCCATCCACTGGTCGGGGTGGCGTTCTCGCTGTTCCTGCTCGCCTTCGCAGGGATCCCCTTGACCAGTGGCTTCGTCAGCAAGTTCGCCGTGTTCAAGGCGGCCGCCGAAGGTGGCGCCGCACCGCTGGTGATCGTCGGCGTCTGCGCCAGCGCGGTGGCGGCGTACTTCTACGTGCGGGTGATCGTGCTGATGTTCTTCACCGATCCGCCGGAAGACGCGCCAACGGTGGTGGTGCCGAGCGCGCTGAGCACCGCGACCGTGACGCTGACTGCGGCCATCACCCTGGTGCTCGGCGCCCTTCCTCAGCCGATCCTCGATCTGGCGAACACCGCGAACCAATTCGTGCGTTAGCGCATCCCCGTGACTGCCGACGAATTCGTGATGCGCACCGACCACGGTCCGGTCCGGGTTCTGACGTTGAACCGTCCCGAGGCGCGCAATGCGTTGAACCGCGTTCTGATCCGTTCGCTGTACGCCGCGCTGAAGTCCGCCGACGCCGACGAGGCGGTGCATGCGGTCGTGCTCACCGGTACCGACCCGGCGTTCTGTGCGGGCATCGACCTCAAGGAGGCGGCGCGCGACGGGCTGA
>NZ_JBOGDD010001011.1:0-8035 GCF_050701675.1 Mycobacterium sp.
GCACGGGACACACCTCCTGCTTGGGAACCATAGGGACCGCCGCGCCGCCGCAACATCACCGATTGCTGCCGTCAATCCGGCAGCGATACTGAACGATCTCCTTAGGATGGTGGGGTGCTGGACGTACGCCGACTCCGCTTCCTGGTCGAGCTCAGCCACCACGGGACCATCGCGGCGGTGGCCGAGGCGCTGCACATGAGCCCGTCCGGCATCTCACAGCAGCTCGCCCTGCTCGAGCGCGAGGCAGGCACGTCGCTGCTCGAGCGGGTTGGTCGCGGCGTGCGGCTCACCGAGGCGGGCCGGCGCCTCGCCGAGCGGGGCGCCGACATCCTCGCCGCGCTCGAACTCGCCCAAGCGGAACTGCGCTCCGGCGCGGAACCGCCGACCGGCACCTGCCGGGTGGCCGCCTTCGGCAGCGCCGCCCGTGCGTTGGTCCCGGCGCTGCTCGACTGCCAGCGGCAGCATCAGGGACTGCGTGTGGAACTCGTCGAATCCGAGCCCGAGGTGGCGATCCCGGCACTGCTGAGCGGCGAGTTCGATCTGGTGGTGAGCGAGGAGTATCCCGGCAGCAGCCCGACACCCTCGCGCCACGTCAACCGCGAGGTGCTCGGCCACGACCCCCTCGAGATCGTGTCGGCCACCTCACTGCTGAAGGGACGTGATCTGGTGAAGGCGGGGGCGACCTTGCCCTGGGCGCTGGAGCCCATTGGGGCCGCCTCCCGGGCCTGGGCCGTCCAGCACTGCCTCGGGCTCGGCTTCACTCCGACGGTGCAGTACGAGTCGTACGACCTCGATCTGCTGCTGTTCCTGGTTCACCAGGGCGCCGCGGCCAGCATCCTGCCGAGGCTGGTGCTGCCGCCACAACGCGAGACCGCCGCGCTCACCCGGATCGAGACGGGATGGTCGCGCACCCTGGTCTCGCTAGCCCGTCAAGCCAGAGAGCGCGACCCCTCGGTACGCGCCGTCCGGGGAGCGCTGCGCGGGCAGTTCTGCCAATCGGCAGAAACACTGACTGATGACGTTCAGTGACAGGCGCTGTTCTCGCGCCGTACCGATGGTGATACTTGGTCCATAGCGACCCGGACTAGGGCAGGAGTGCGTATGCCGAAAGTAGCGTTGACGACCGACATCGGTGAGGGACTGGGTCGCTGGAGTCTGGGCGACGACGACGCGCTGCTCGACATCGTCACCAGCGCCAACATCGCGTGCGGATTCCACGGCGGTGACCCCGGCATCATGCGCCGCACCTGCGCCATCTCCGTCAAGAATGGCGTCGCCATCGGAGCCCAGGTGAGCTACCGCGACCTCCACGGTTTCGGACGCCGGTACATCGCAATCCCGGGCAATGAGCTGCGCGACGACCTGCTCTACCAAATGGGGGCACTGGAGGTCTTCGCCCGCATCGCCGGCGGCAAGGTCGACTTCATCCGCGCACACGGCGCGCTGTGGAACGTTGCGGTGAAGAACACCGAGCACGCCCAGGCCCTCGTCGACGCAACGTTGGAATTCAACAAGGACCTGCCCCTGCTCTCACCGGTTGGCACCGAGCTCTGGCGGCTCGGCGAAGAGGCCGGCCTGCGGCTGGTCGCCGAGGCGTTCGTCGACCGCGCATACACGCCCGAAGGACTACTGCAGCCCCGCACCGAGCCGAACGCTCTACTGACCGATCCCGACGAGGCGGCAGCCCGGGCCGTGCAGATGGTCATGGAAGGTCATCTCACCGCCGTCGACGGCAGCGAGGTCGACGTCAAGGCGGAGGCGCTGCTGGTGCACTGCGATACGCCACGGGCCGTCGAATTCGCGCGCAAGACGCGTGCCGCACTCGAGGCCGCAGGGGTCGAGCTCGTTCCCGTTCGGTGACAGCCGGCTCGACGGTCGCCCCGGTCCTGCGCCCGTGCGGCGACTCGGCGTGGTTACTCGACCTTGGTGACAACGGCCTGGTGCACCGTTGGGCTCGCGCGGTACGAGACGCCGAACTGTCGGGCGTCTGCTCGGTGGTCCCCGGACTGACCACACTGCTGGTGGGTTTCGATGCCGACGTCACCTCCGCGGCCGCGATCCAGGCGTCGATCGCCCGGATCGAACCCGGCCCGGCGACCGATGGCGCCGACGAGCGGCACGTGATCGACGTGCACTACGACGGCGAAGACCTCGACGACATCGCCCGGCTCACCAGGCTTTCCGTCGATGAGGTGGTGGCCGCACACACCGGCACCCCGTGGCGGGTGGCGTTCTGCGGGTTCGCCCCCGGATTCTCCTATCTGGTCGGTGGCGACGCCCGGCTACGGGTGCCGCGGCGCGACGAAGCCAGGGTCCGGGTACCGGCCGGAGCCGTCGCCATCGCGGGCGAGTTCTCGTCGATCTACCCGCGGATGTCGCCCGGCGGCTGGCAACTGCTCGGCCACACCGATGCCGTGCTCTGGGACGTCGCCGCGGATCCGCCCGCGATCCTGCGCCCCGGCGCGGTGGTGCAGTTCCGCGACGCGGGCCGATGACCTCGCTCACCGTCGAATCCGTGGGAATGCTGGCCCTGCTGGAAGACCGCGGCCGGTGCGGTCTCGCACACCTGGGCGTCGGCCGGTCCGGCGCCGCCGACCGCGCGTCGTACGACCTCGCGAACCGGCTGGTGGGCAACCGGCCCGACGCCGCATGCATCGAGGCCACCCTGGGCCGGCTCGTGTTCCGGGTCGACGCGACGGTCCTGGTCGCGGTAACCGGCGCCCCGGTGGCGATCCACTGCGGCGACGGGGACCAGTCGGTCAACACCGCCTTCGCGGCACACGCAGGCGATACCGTCACCCTCGGTGTCCCGACGGCCGGCCTTCGCAGCTACGTTGCACTGCGCGGCGGTCTCGCGGGTGAGCAGGTGCTCGGATCGGTGTCCTGGGACACGATGGCCCACCTCGGAACACCGCCGCTGCGGGCCGGCGACGTATTGGGCATCGGCGACGCGGCTGGGGCATGGCCGGCGGCCGACTGCGCGCCCCTCGCAGCGATGGACGATTCAACGCTCGAACTTCCGCTGCTGCTCGGTCCACGGGACGACTGGTTCACCGATGAGGCACTCGACCGGCTGGCCACCGAGCAGTTCACCGTGAGCTCCGACGCCGATCGGGTCGGAATCCGGCTGGACGGTCCGGAGCTCCCCCGCCTGCGGACGGGCGAACTCGCCAGCGAGGGCGTCGTTCTCGGCGCCCTGCAGGTACCGACCAGGGGCAGGCCCACGCTGTTCCTGGCCGACGCGCCGGTCACCGGCGGATACCCCGTCATCGGGGTGGTGCCGCGGTCCGGCGTGGACCGCGCCGCGCAAGCGGCTCCCGGCACGCGTGTCGGATTCAAGCCTCATCGCTAGCCGTGCGAACTACCCCCGGCGATGTACGGGAGTGACAAATCAGCGGGGAGTCAATGGCTACGGGTGACATAGGAATCGATGACGGGCCGCCATACCGTGAACTCCTAGCAGCCCTTCAGACAGGGAGGATGAACATGCCGGCGACGTTCGGGCTGGCCGTGGAGAATTTCACATCGGCCCAGAAAGCACCCCGGATCGAGGAGCTGCTCACCACAGCTCGGCGAGCCGAACAACTTGGATTCAATTCACTGTGGGTGTGGGACCACCTCTTCCTCGGCAGCCGACAACCCTTCCCGCAACTGGAGGCACTCACGACGCTTGCGGTGCTGGCCAGCCACACCACGACGATCGAACTCGGCACCGGCGTGCTGGTACTGCCGATCCGCGACCCTGCGCTACTTGCCAAGACGGCAGCCACGATCCAGGCGATTTCCGGCGGCCGGCTTCGGCTGGGCGTCGCGGCCGGGTGGTACGAGCGCGAATTCGATGCCACCGGAACGCCTTTCAAGAAGCGCGGACAGATCTTCGAGCGCAACTTCGAGATCTGCAAAGAACTGTGGACCAACGAAGAGGTCACCGGCACCTGGGATGACTTGTCGTTTCGCCGGGTGAAGATGCTGCCGCTGCCGCAACCGCGCCCACAGCTGCTGATCGGCGGTTACGTCGACCGGGTGCTCAAGCGCGCGGCAACGCTCGGCGACGGCTGGCTGACCTACTTCTACACCGCCGACGCGTTCGCCCAGTCGTGGGCGAAGATCCAGCGGTTCGCCGAGGAGGCGGGGCGCGACCCGGCCCAACTGCACTCCCTCAACCAGTTGCCGATCTGCATCGGCTCCTCGAGGGAGGAGGCCAAGGCCCGCACCGGCCCGTGGCTGGCGTCGTACTTCGACACCCCGGAGTGGAGCAACGCCACACCCGACAGCGCCATCTGCGGCACCCCGGAGGATTGCGCCGAGCAGATCGCGGCGCACATCGACGCAGGCGTCCAGGAGATTTGCCTGATCCCGCACGAGTACGACCTCGAACAGGTGGAGCGGTGCGCCGCGGAGGTTCTGCCCCTGCTCGGCAGCGCCGTGGGGGCGGCGTGAACGCCCGACTGCTCACGCCGGGCGTGGACACCGCGCGTACCGAACTCGAGGGGCTGCGCCGGCCCGTCGGCGAAAAGCTCACCACCGCAACGGAGGCCGTCCGCCGCCTGGTGCCGAACGACGCGGTGATCGGGGTGGGCGGCACCAACCACGCTCGCACCCCGATGGCGTTGTTGATCGAGGTGCTCCGGCAGGGCCGCAGCGGCCTGACCATGGCTCGCCCTCTGTCCTGCTTCGAGGCCGAGCTGATGCTGGCGACCGGCATGGCCGACCGGCTGATGACCAGTTGGGTCGGCATCGGTCACGGCTGGGGGCTGGCCCCGGTGCTGCGACACCTCGTGGAGTCCGGTCGGGCGACCTTCGAGGAGTGGAGCCATCTCGGCATCGGACTGCGCTACAAGGCCGGTGCCATGGGTGTGCCGTATCTCCCCACGGTCAGCATGCTGGGCTCCGACATCGACCGGCAACTCGGCCTGGCGAAGGTCACCTGCCCGTACACCGGTCAACTGCTGAACGCGGTGCCGAGCCTGAATCCCGACGTCGCGCTGGTGCACGTGCAGCGCGCGGACGCGAACGGAAACGCACAGATCGACGGCTATGAATTGATGGATGCCGATCTCGTACTCGCCGCTCGTCGTGTCATCGTCTCCGCCGAGGAGATCGTCAGCACCGACGAGCTGCGCCGCGACCCCGGCCGCACCGTCATCCCCGGCTTCGCGGTCGACGCGGTCGTGCATCAGCCGATGGGCGCCTATCCGCACGAGTGCTACGGGTACTACGAGGCCGACCTCGCCGAATTCGCCGCCTACATGACGGCCGTGAAATCGGGTGGTATCGACGGGGCACGAGCTTACGTCGATGCACTGGTCGCCCACCCCGACCACGACGCGTACCTCGGTTCGATCGACCCGGCGCGGGTGGCGGCGGCGCGTCTGACCGCTCGGGAGATGATGCCGCGATGACCGATACGTCCGCACGCCGGGCCGAACTCCTGGCCCCGGTGCCGCAACATCCCGACGCCAAGCCGGACGAGATCATGACGGTCGCCGCCAGCCGTCTACTCGAGGACGGCAAGGTGCTGTTCGCCGGAATCGGCCAGCCGCTGGTCGCCGCCGCGATGGCCAAGCGCCGCCAGGCACCGCACCTCACCGTGCTGCTCGAGGGCGGGATGATCGGCATCGAGTTGATGCCCGGCGAGCTGCCCGCCTCGACCAACGAGGTCCGTGCCGCGATCGGCGCCCTGATGCTCACCGGCGCCACCGACATCTTCCTGATGGCGCAGCGCGGCTTCTTCGACTACGGGTTCATTGGCGCCGCGCAGGTCGACCGGTTCGGCAACGTGAACACCAGCATCGTCGGCGACCCGGCGAAGCCGACGGTGCGGCTGCCCGGCCCTGGCGGCGCCAACGACATCGCGTCGATGTGCCACCAGGTCGTGGTCGTGACCCAGCACGAGCCCCGTCGGTTCGTCGAAAGCGTGGACTTCGTGACCAGCCCGGGCTTCCTGACCGGCGGCACCAGCCGACGCGACTGCGGCCTGCTGGACGGCGGCCCGCGCTGGGTGGTCACCGATCTGGCCCTTCTCGACTTCGCCCCCGGGTCGCACCGGATGCGGGTTCGGGCATTGCAAGCCGGCGTGACCCTCGACCAGGTTCAGGCCGCAACGGGTTTCGAGTTGCTCGTCCACGATCTGCTCGACGAGCTGCCGCCGGTCGACGACGCCGAGTTGGCACTGCTGCGCCACCTCGTCGGGGGCACCGACGGCGATGGCGAGGTACCGCGATGACCGTTGACCGGACGATGCCGACGACCGCCGACCGAACGCCGGCGACGTGTTTCGAATACCAGCGTGCCGAGTCCTGGGCCGATGCCGTCGAGCTGCTCGAGCTGTGGGACGGCGAGGCCAAGATCCTCGCGGGCGGACAGAGCCTGGTCCCGATGTTGAACCTGCGGTTGGCCTTTCCCGCCGCGCTCATCGACGTCAACCCGATTCCCGCCGTGGACCCCCGGGTCGACGGCGATCACCTCGTCATCGACGCCAACACCCGACACCGGACGCTGATGACCTCGGACGCCGTCCGCACGCATGCTCCTCTGCTGGCACACGCGGTCCGGTTCGTGGGCAATGTGCGGGTGCGAAACCGCGGCACCTTCGGCGGCTCACTGGCCCATGCGGACCCGACCGCGGAGATCGCGTCGATCACGCTGGCGCTGGGCGGCGAGATCGTCGTGCTGGGCCCGACCGGCGAGCGCTCCATCCCCGCCGACGACTTCTTCGTCACCTACCTCACCACGGCTGCCGAACCCAACGAGGTCGTGACCGGTGCCCGGCTTCCCGTCGCTGGCGACGCCGGCTGGGGATTTCACGAAGTCGTCCGTCGCTATTCCGATTTCGCCACCGTGAGCGTCAGCGTCCTGGCCCGGGCCGATGCATCCGGCCCGCGGGTACGGGTCGTGTTGGGCGGCGTCGCCGATCGGCCGCTGCTCGTGGACGACCAACTCCTCGAGCCTGCGCTGTCCGACCCTGGCCACCCCGACCGCGCCCGGGAGAGCGCGGAGGCGATCGCGGCAGCACTTGACCCCGACACCGACCTGCACGCAACCGCCGACTACCGACGGCGACTGGTTGCCGTGCACACCCGACGCCTGCTGGAACAGGTGCTCACCGAGCAAGGAGGCGCAGCATGATCCGAACCCAGCTGACGCTCCGCGTCAACGACCACGACCACGAACTGTGGGTACGCAACGACCGCACCCTGCTCGACGTCCTGCACGACGATCTGGGCATGCCCGACGTCCGCTACGGCTGCGGCGAGGGTGTCTGCGGGACCTGCACGGTCCTGATGGACGGCGAACCGGTCAGCGCCTGCTGCATGTATGCCGTACAGGCGGAGGGGCAGGAAATCGTCACGCTGCGCGGCTGGTCCGACCCGCAGGACGACGCCCACCCGCTGCAGAAGTGTTTCCTGGAACGCGGCGCCTCGCAGTGCGGCTTCTGCACTGCGGGCGTGCTGCTGACGGCGGCCGCGCTGGCCGAGCGCAACCCTTCGGCGACGCGTGACGACATCCGCTACGAGTTGGTCGGAAACCTGTGCCGCTGCACCGGATATCAGGCCATCGTCGACGCGGTCGAAGACTATCTGCAGGCTCCATCCGGGCAGACCGCGAACCCGGGTGATGCCCAATGACCACCGTCGAGCCCGGGACCACACCCGATACCACCGAGCCGCCTGGTGCGCCCGCCGAATTCGACCCGGACGCCGATTCCGGGCCACTGGAACGCGAACGCAACTTCCGTATCGTCGGGCAATCGCCTGCACACCACGACTTCGTCAACAAGGTCCGCGGCACGTTGTTGTACGCCGCCGACTGGAGCCTGCCGGGAATGGTGCACGGCAAGGTGATCCGCTCCGACGTGGGACCCGCCAAGATCGTCCGCATCGACACCTCGGCCGCCGAGCGGCTCGAGGGCGTGGTGGCCGTGCTCACCGCTGCCGACATCCCGCACAACGCGATCGTCGAGCACGCCAGCGGCGGGCTCGGCGAGCTCACCATCGATCAGCCCGTGCTCGCGTTCGACCGGGTTCGCTACGTC
>NZ_JBOGDD010001012.1:0-30246 GCF_050701675.1 Mycobacterium sp.
GTGCACGTCACCGACACTCCTGGCGGCGGCCTGACCGTCGTCATCGACCTTGCGGCGCCAGAGAAGGACGACCAGTGACTCCGGCCGAGGTTCCGGCCAAGACCACGGTGCTGGTGATCGACGACGAACCGCAGATCCTGCGCGCTTTGCGCATCAATCTGTCCGTCCGCGGCTATGAGGTCGTCACCGCCACCACTGGCGCCGCCGCACTGCGTGCGGCCGCCGAGCGGCGCCCCGACGTGGTGGTCCTCGATCTCGGACTGCCCGACATCTCCGGCATCGAAGTGCTTGCCGGTCTGCGTGGCTGGATGACCGCGCCGGTGATCGTGCTCTCCGCGCGAACCGACCCCAATCAGAAGGTCGAGGCACTGGATGCCGGCGCCGACGACTACGTGACCAAGCCGTTCAGCATGGACGAATTCCTGGCCCGGCTGCGCGCCGCGGTCCGCCGTGGCGCGGCAGCGGCGTCCGACAGCGCTGAACCCGTCATCCACACTGCAGCTTTCACTGTGGACCTCGCTGCCAAGATGGTGACCCGGCGAGGTGCCAACGTGCATTTGACGCCAACCGAATGGGGCATGCTCGAGATCCTGGTCCGCAACCCGGGGAAGCTGGTCGGACAGGAGGAACTGCTCAAGGAGGTGTGGGGGCCGACCCACACCAACCAATCACACTACCTACGTGTCTACCTGGCGCAATTGCGGCGCAAGCTCGAGGACGACCCCTCCCACCCCAAGCACCTGATCACCGAAGCCGGCATGGGCTATCGCTTTCAGCTGTGACCCCGTCTAGGCAATGGACCGATCGGTGGGACTCGTGCCGCCGAGCGGTCCCGTCGTCGATGACGTCGGCACGCGGCGCTGAACAGCTGATGCCCACTGTAAAAATGTCCGTCATCTCCGTATGGATTGCGTTCAGATACCCTATGCCGCAACGGTAGTCACCTATTGTCAATGACATGAACGCACACCCATGGTTACTGGCCGGCCGCAGAGGTATGGAACGCCTGTGGGCGCGCCGCAACCTCACACCTCAGGAGCGCGCCAACATGCTGGCGTCCTACACCCCTCCCGCCCTCATCACGGCGTCATTGGGCGGCCATGTCGGTTAACTGGTGGCGCGAGGGCCGGACGACGCACTCGGGACTGCCGGGCAGTGAAACGGGACTCAGGAACCCACGATTGGGCGGCCACAACGCCTTGAGCGATTTCGAGGAAGTGCTTAATGAGAGGATCGGCTTCAATGCCCTCACGGCAACTATCCGGACCTTTGGCCGGTATCTGGGATTGGCAGCTCCGCGGACTGTGCCGGGGCACCGACGCGTCGATGTTCTTCACCCCCGGTGACATACGCGGTCATGAGCGGGTGCGGCGTGAGGCGCGCGCCAAGGAGATGTGCCTGCGCTGCCCGGTAATAGCAGAGTGCCGCGTCCATGCGTTGAATGCCGGTGAGTCGTACGGAATCTGGGGTGGCCTGTCGGCGTCCGAGCGCACGGCGACTCTTCACGCGACAGTCGGGGAGAACGTCTCCACCGTCGGTGTCGCATCACCCTAGTGACGAGTAGGTCGCTGGTGCGGAACGGTCGACCTGCCTTGTGAAGCCCACCCGCACAACCGAATCGGATGCGCCCGCCACAAGAAGAACCCCGGGGCCGCGCGCCTGCCTTCAACCTTGAGTGGGACGGGCGTCAGCCTCGAGTGGGCGGCCGTCTTGGACTAAGCGCCGATGGCAACCAACTCCTTCACGAGATGAGTGGTGCGCGAATGTGTCGGCTGCACGGGCAGGGTAGAACAGGTACGTCACGTCGACCTGCGCGGTGGGCACCCGCACATCAGACACCGCGGAGCCCGTCATCCACACTGCCGCCTTCGGCGTGGGCCCCGCCGCTAAAGAGGTTACCCGACAGCGTGACAACGTGCACTTGGACCCACCGAGTGAGCCGTGCTCGAGAACCTGGTCCGCAACCCCGAGAAGCTCGTCGGGCAAGAAGACGACCCCTCCCGCCCCAAGCACCTGATCACCGAAGCCGGAATGGGCTACCGCTTCCAGCAGTGACCCACTCCAGGTGGCAACCGTGATCCGGCTTCGGCGCGACGGTATTCACGCCGCGGTGACCACCCTGCCCGTAGCGGTCGATGGAGCCAACGTCACGGCCGGTCGAGGAAGTTGCCACCGTTCACAACCCTCACGCAGTGCCTCGTCGACAGCACACACGATCGACGTCAGTTGCGGCGCTTGGCCGTTCAACCAGATGTCAGTTGATCCTCCGCTGAGCATGATCCGGTGTATCGATGACCCACAGGTCTTCAGAAGCGCCGATCGGCATAGCAGACGCTCGGCCACCGACGCCCATTCCACGGCACCGCCGGAGTCGTCGACGTCGCCGTGCAATCCAATGACCTTCAACCGGCGGTCTGCAATCACCAGCGGTGACTGATCGTCGAGGTAGATGTATTTGGTGCGTTGGGCGCATTCGCCCAAACGGGCGATCTGGTGTTCTGTGGAGACGATGAAACGGAAGACGCCAAGGTTTACCGCTCGGCGAATGGAGTCAGTCATTGGTCCGCACCGAAACACGATCTGAGTGGGCCGTATACCGCTGTACTGCACCAAGTCCAATTCATCGTCGTCGTGCGCCGTAACCGTGATCCCGTGTGCCCGAACCCAAGCCGCCAACGCGCGGTCGCGCAGTGCGACGGCAGGCACGCCGTAACCGGCGCTGGAGATGACACCCCGCATCAGCTGAATCGAGTCGTAAAGTCGTGGAGCGCAATCCGGCGTATCAAGAACAGGTGTCATGCCTTCAGGTTTACGCCCGCCAAAGCCCCATTTACCGATTTCATACGCACTTCTGACACCGCCTGCATGAATCCTTACGCGATATTGATCCGCCGGGATACGAAGTTGTGGACCTTCCCGTCGACGACGGCCGACCTGTTGACGATGCTTCCTGGATCACCCGATGCCACTGAGAACGGCACGGCCCCCGTCGATCCGGGCGCGGCGGTACGCGAAGCCGCGGGTGCTCGACTCGTTACCCACGCGAAAGGTGTTGGAAGGTCGGCTCTGGCACATCTAACGTGGTTCAGACTCAACAGCCGTCTCGGCAGCATCACATCGAAGTGAGGCTGAGCTCTCGGGTTATGGGCGCTGGCTCCGTCTGCTCGACTCGGCGCAGACCGAAGGCCCGGTCAATGTCGACGAGGCTTCCTTCTTCTTGTCGAAGCTGGAACTGACCAGTGGCACCGCACCCACCATGCCGAAGCGGCGCAAACGGCTGTTCATCGCCACCTCGATGTTCAGCACCGACGCCAGCGTGTACTTCGGCCTGCCACCGGACCGCACGGTCATCATGGGCGAACGGATCGAGATTCAACCAACGCGTTCGTAGACCTGCCACCAAATGGATTCGTGCTCGGTCGCCGAAATGCGACCCTGCCCGAGCAAGGCGTCCGCGGTACACATGATGGCGGCGAGCTTCTTCAGCTCCGCGTATGTCGCGGCCGCATATCGATCTGATTCGCCTGCGATGAGCGCCACGGACAATGTGCGAACCTGAGTGCGCAGTGCTCCCAGCCGGTCGAACGTGACTGCACCCACCAACAAATAGATGGTGGTCGCCACCCCGAGTGCCACCCAGGGTGTGTGGGTCTGACTCAAGCAGATCACGGAGCTCAGCCAGAGCGCGGCCACCCATGTCGGCAGGACCCGCCACAGTCTCAGGAGCCGCCGCTCGATCTTCGTGACACCCGGGGGAAACAGGATTAGTCGGTACCGACGGAAACCCCGCCGGTCCACTCCTGTGTCGATCGACCCCCACGCCCGCGGACCATCGAGTATTCGATCCCGGTATCGCGCCGTTGCATACGTCAACCGATTCGACGGTGTGCGCGGATGATCGGTACCCCACTGGGGACCATCAGCTACCACGGCTGGACCACACGGCCTACATGATCGTCGTTCACGTCTTCGTGTCTACCCCGAGACCACACGAGTTCCGAGTGCCCATACGAAATCCATACGGGTTCGACCACGATCTTTACGGTGCGACTGTCCGACATCGAAAGCCGTTGACCCATCAAGGATTCGCACGTTCAGATCGACGCATCATCGTCGAGGGTTCGAGAATGCCCGGCCGTGAGTCGGTCGTAGACCTGCCACCACATCGCTTCGTGACCCGTCGTCGACAATTCACCCAGCTCGTGCAGCCTGTCTGCGGATCTAAGCACGGTGACCAAGGTCTTCATCTCAGCGAAGATCGTCGCGGATCGCTCATCGGGATCACCCACGATGCACGTGACGTACAGGGTGCGCACCTGCTTGCGTAGCTGCCCAACTCGCGCGAATAAGAAGACGCCGACACCCAGCCAGACGATTGTCGGAAGTGCGAACCTCGCCCAAGGCGCTAGATTGGCGAACAAACACACGGAGAGCAGCCACAACCCGACACCCCATGTCGGCCACGCTCGCCACCCCCGCAGCAGTCGGCGTTCCACGCGATCGATACCGGGCGGCAACACGACAAGCCAGTAGTGCGTCACGCCGTACCGGGTGACCGATCTGTTCATCGATCCCCATACTCGGTCGCCGTCGAGCAGGCGTATCCACCAAGGCGCTGAGGCGGGAGCCTGCGCGATCGGCGGTGGCGCAAGCGGATCGGTGTTGAGCGGAACGATCAGGCGCTGGGGTCGTGGCGATCCAGGGGCTAGGCCCGGCTGCTCCGCAGACGATTGTTCGCCAGCATTGCGTTGGTCGTCGTTCATGTACTCAGGTCTACGCCCGCATCACAGCTAGTGCGGACGCCCCTACGCAATCTTTACGGATACGACTCGAACCCTTACGCGACTCGTCGCTTTCGCGAAGGCTTCCGGCCGTCGCGTCATGACAACGGCACAGGTCGCTTGCCAGTGGACTGAAAGATGACGTGGCGGGCCGATTGCCCGCAGCTCGCCAGCGACCGGCGCTTGCAGGGCAAGGAGCCGGAACACAGTCTGCTGGGCGCGGGCGCTGATCGTCACCATCCGTTCGTGATCGATGATGACCCGTTCGGCCAGCACCAGGTCCGCTCGCAGGAGTGCCTGCGTGGCACGATCCATCGCAGCGCTAGCCAGCGCGCACATCTCGTCCAACTACCCGATGAGTGCCGAAAATTGCTCGTGGTAAGCGGTCCGCATTGGGTCAAGGCTACGAGCTTCATCAGCGATTTGGCATCAAGATTCGCACGTTTCCCGACTGGATTCCGTAAAAGTTCTCATCGCTTCTTGCCGAGTGTCGTTGCGGGACGATTCGATTGGACGATGACCACGAAACGTCGGATGCGGACGAGGCTGAGCACTGCAGGACCTGTTCAGCGTCGCGTTCTCTGCGGCCTGAATATTATCACGGGCGCAAGGACTTTCGCCTGCACCGTGACCGCATGGGTACGTGCGGGTCCCCAACACGGGCACGTGGCGTTGCTGGCGCTGTGCGGCACCGATCTCCCGGCGTCGCGCATCGCCCTGATCGCCGACGAGCTCCAAGACCGACCCCTCGACCAGGTCACGGATGTCGATATTGCCATCGCGATGGTGACGGTGACGGATCGGTTGCCGCGCCCGGTTGAAGTCGAGCGCCTCAGAGCCGTGCTGGTCGACGGCGATCGCTGCTGACGCGCCGGACTTGGTGGTCACACGACCGCGAATGGCGCGTCCGTAGCCTTGGTTGTGCGTCCTACTGGCGGCCGGTCGTCCACTCCATGCCCCAGCCATACATCTTGTCCAGATCGGCTTGACTTCCGGTGACGTACTTGACCTCACGCCGCACCGACACCGTCTTCCCGTCGCTTTCGATCAGCGCCACCGCACAAATGCGTGCCTTGTTCTCGGCGGAATCCAGACGTACCTCGACCTGCGGGCCGGACGTCGGAAACAACGTCACGACCCCATCGACGGCCGCCCAGTTCGAGGCGCCCCGATAGACCATCGCGAACACCAGCACCCGGCGGAACTGTTCAGGGCGAGCGAGATTGACATGCATGTTCTCCCCCGCCAGGTTGGCTCCGGAGCGATCATCGCCTTCCAGCAAGATGTACGGCGGCCTGTCCAACGACCCGAAACTATTACCGAAGGCCGGTATCACGCCCTTGGTCCCGTCGGCGAGTTCATAGAGGCATCCCAGATCGAGGCCGACCTGGCTCGCCGCAGCAGTCCAGTTCAGGTTCACACGCATCGGTCCTTGACCGTCACAGCCCTTGGCCAGATTCACCCGAGGAGCGGACGTGGTCAAGCTGATCGAGACAGGAGGCTCACCCGAAGCCGAAGCAGCACTGGGCCGTTGGTCGTCGTACATGTAGTCAGGTCTACGCCCGCATCACTGCTCGTACAGGCGCCCATACGCAATCATTACGGATACCACGTGAACCCTTACGCGACTCGTCGCCATCGGGCCGGGGGTGCTCAAACAGCGTGGGGTTACCTGGAGGGGCGGCGGTGATACACGGCCTCGTGATCTACGACGGCGCAAGGATCAACGCAGGCCGCGGAAAGCGGTACCGGGCGCACGCATCGTCGAACGCGTCCTCGAGCTCGGCGGCCAGTCTGCGCAGAGTGCTCGTCGGGGCCGTCCTGTCGGACAGGACGTCACCGCCGGCCAGACTGACCCGGGTCAGAATCACGTTCCGCTCGCGGCGGATACTGGCCATCTGCGCGATCATCCGTGCGACCGTGTCGGAGTATGCAGTCAGGGGTGCCTCAGACGTCAACCCGGCGTGCAGCCCGATGAGGTTGAGCCGCGGGTGGCCGAGCACCGCGGCGATCGTGTCGCCGGTGCAGTCAGTGGTGACGTCTACCAGCACTCGTTGGGACCGATCCGCGCGGCCGGCCAGAGCCACGATCTCTTCACGGCAGCCCAGGACCAGTCGGCCGACGCCTGCGTTGACGGCACACCGGATCGGCGCTTCGGTGACCCCGTTGTCGTGCATGATGATCCGCGACGCCGGGACGCCCGCCGACAACACGAAGGTGAGCTCGTCGCAGGTGCGCACGTCGACTGACTGGCCCCGCTTCCGCACCGCCGTAGCAACCTCGGGCTGCCGAAGGGCCTCGGCGGCGCAGGTGATCCCGGCCCACGAAAATGCCTTGCGGTAATCCCGATAGTGCCGAAGGACAGCCCGGGCGGCTCCGTCGGCGGACGCTGTCGAGCCGGGAATGCTCCACTCATGCGGTGAGACGGTGTCGTAGCTCGTGGAATGAAGAACGTCGAAGATAGTCACCGGACACGCTCCTGGCTTGACCGCAAAACTAGCGGCGATACTCAACTACTACGCCGATCCGGTCTGTGAAAACCAAACCCTGACGATCTGTTTACGCCTGACGAAGAAACTTTGACGCCGCGTTGACGCCTCCGCCTCCTACTGCCGTACAGTCCGGCGACGCGGTCTACTAGGTGATGTAGTAGGGACGGCGGTAAGGTTCCGCGTGTGAGCACGCCGAGGACCCGCGCAGGCTGGTTGCGCGGCTGCCTCGTCGGCGCGTGCTCGGCGGTGGTCACGATCGCGGCCCACGCAGCGGCCAGCGGGGAGATGCCGCAGGGTGCCGCGTTGATCGTGGCCCTGCTGGTGTGTGCGACCACGGGCGCAACCGCAGGCAGCATCACGCTCGAAGGCCGTCGCGTCCGCTTGGTGGGGGTGATGCTGGCGCTTGGCATCGCCCAGCTCCTCGGGCACGTGACTCTGGTGGTCGCTGGTGGACACCACCATGCCGCCGAGGGCTGGGGGCTGACGCCGTCGATGTTCGCCGCGCACATGGCCTCTGCAGTCGTGCTCGGCCTCGCGATCAGCGCAGCCGAGTACCTGTACGTCGTCTGCGCATCTCTGCTGTGCTGGCTGCGACTCTTCGCGACCGCCGGACCACGGCCCGCCCACCTCGCGGTGCGACGCGTCACGAGCGCACCCCGGGTCGAGTCCATTCTGCTGCGCTCGGGCCTGGGAATGCGCGGCCCACCAATGCCTTTCGTTACGACCGCGTAGCGGTCAATCCTCCAGTCACCATGGCCGCCGTCTGCTGACGGCAGCCGTGGCGCGCCGTCCCCAGCGCTGTGTCCCACGTGCCCGCTGGTGATGGCTCCATCCCGCACTAGCGGTAGAACTCCTGCGTCGCATTGCACTTCGGTGCTGCCGCGCCCCAGCCAGAAGGCCATACCCGTCATGACCACGACCCCTCGCGAAGAAGTCGACCCACGATCAGACAATCCACCTGCGGTCCCGCCCGCCAGGCAACGACTGCGCGGACTCCGTCCGCTGCTGTTGCGATTGCACTTCTACGCCGGCGTATTCGTCGGCCCCTTCATCCTCATCGCGGCCGTCACCGGCCTGCTCTATGCCCTCATCCCTCAGATCGACGACCTGGTCTATCGACACGAGCTCACCGTCGCGCAGGTGGGCGAGCAGCGTATGCCGCTGGCCGAACAACTCACTGCGGTCCGTGCCGCCCATCCGGAGGGCACCGTGGAGAGCATCCGCCCGCCGAACGCCGACGACGAGACCACCCAGGTGACCCTTGCCGTCGACGACGTGCCTCCCGACTATGCGCGGACGGTGTTCGTCGACCCCTACACCGGTGAGGTCCGCGGCGCATTGACCACGTTCGGACAGTGGATGCCGGTGCGGGCGTGGTTCGACGAACTGCACCGCACCCTGCACCTCGACGCGATCGGCCGCAACTACAGCGAGCTCGCGGCGAGCTGGCTGTGGGTGATCTCGTTGGCCGGGCTGGCGCTGTGGTACCTGCACCGCAGAGACACCGGGAAGCTGCGCCGACTGGCAGCTGCGGATCGCGCCACCAAGGATCGGCGACGGACCTTGTCATGGCACGGTGCGGTCGGGGTCTGGATCGTCGTAGCGCTGCTTGGCTTGTCGGTCACCGGGATCACCTGGTCGCGTTACGGCGGCGAGTCGGTGAACATGATTCAGGCGCACCTGAACATGGCCGCGCCATCGGTCGACACCGTATTGGCCAAGTCCGTCGGGCAAGAAACCACAGCGGGTGGCCACCACCACGGCGACGACGCGATGCCCGCCACCGGGGACGCCATGCTGTACGGGGCCGACACCGCACTGCGCACCGCCGAGCAGGCGGACCTGACGGGGCCGATCTGGATGTACCCGCCCGCCGAGCACGACGAGGGATGGAAGGTCGCGCAGAACAAGCGCGACTGGCCCACCCGCTATGACGCCATCTCCGTGGACCCCGACAGCGGCGCCATCACCGACCGAGTGAACTTCGCCGACTGGCCGTTCCTGGCCAAACTCACCGACTGGGCCATCGACGCGCACATGGGCATCCTCTTCGGCGTCGTCAACCAGATCCTGTTGGCGCTCACGGCGATCGGGCTCATCACCATCGTGGTGCGGGGCTACCTGATGTGGTGGCAGCGCCGGCCCACCCGGGGTTCGGCGTGGGCGGTCGGTCGACCACCGCTTCGCGGAACCATCCGCAACCTCCCACCCGTGGCTACAGTCACGATCGCCGCCCTCGCCATCGTTGTCGGGTGGTTCCTACCGCTGTTCGGGCTCAGCTTGGCGGCATTCGTGATCGTCGACGTGGTGATCGGCGCGATCAAATCCCGAAGGGCCGCCGCGCGACAGAAGAAGCCATCACATGCGTAGCACGCTGATACGCAGGCCCTTTGGCGCTGCGCTGACCGTGCTGGCACTGCTCGTCGCCGGGTGTGCCTCGACGCCGGAAGAGACGTCGATGGCATCAGCCGTCACGATCAGCGATCAGTGGGCCAGCTCGGCCGAGATGGGCATGGCCGCGGTCTTTGGCACGTTGCGCAACACCGGCGACCGCGACGCGCGCATCGTGTCGGGGAACTCCCCGGCTGCAGGCAGGGTGGAGGTCCACGAAGTGGTGCCGGATGCCAGTGGCGCGAAGGTGATGCAGCCCAAGGGCGGTGGCGTTGCGATTCCACCAGGAGGAACACACGACCTGCTGCCTGGCGGTGATCATCTGATGCTGGTGGATCTCAAGGAGCCGTTGCAGCCGGGCGCTGACGTGTCCCTGACGGTGGTGTTCGAGGACGGCTCGTCGATGCCCGTCACTGCGCAGGTGCGTGACTTCGCGGGTGCCGACGAGCAGTATCATTCGGGCACAGAGCATGGCTGACGGTCGCAATCACTTCGCCGTCAACCGGCGGCGCCTCCTCACCGGGGGTGCCGCCGCGCTGGCCGCGGGTGCCGCATTGACACCGTCCGGTGCCGCTCAGTCCACCACTTCGCGTGACGGATTCGGTAGCGAGGTCGAATCGTTCAACGGCCCGCACCAGGCCGGTGTCACCACTCCCCCGCAGGCGCACGCCCTCTTCCTCGCCCTGGACCTGAAGGGTGACGCCGAGCGAAGTCCGCGCGACACGCTGAAGGCCGTCCTCAAGCTATGGACGGCCGACGCCGCCCGGCTCACCCAGGGCGAGCCCGCTCTGGCCGACACCGAACCCGAACTCGCCCACCGACCGTCACGCCTGACCGTCACGGCCGGGCTCGGCTTCAGCGTCTTCGATCGCATCGGTTTGCCCCATCGTCGTCCCGCATCGGCGGGGCAGCTTCCCTCATTCGCCACCGACCGCCTCGAACCACGTTGGTGCGGAGGAGATCTCCTTCTGCAGATCTGCGCTGACGACCCGATCGTCGTCGCCCACACCGCCCGCGTGCTGCTCAAGAACGTCCGGGCGATGACCACGCAGCGGTGGCGACAGGTCGGATTCCGCAACGCGTACGGGTCGGGACGCTCCGGTGCCACGATGCGCAACCTGATGGGGCAGGTCGACGGAACGGCGAACCTGCACGATGCGGCGGCGTTCGACCGCCACGTCTGGGATGACGGCGCCGAGCAGCCGTGGTTCGCAGGGGGCACGGTGGTCGCGATTCGTCGTATCCGCGCAGAGATGGACGCTTGGGACGAACTCGACCGTGCCAGCAAGGAACTGACCGTCGGCCGTCGGCTCGACACCGGGGCGCCGTTGACGGGGCGGCGGGAGGTCGACGAGCCCGACCTGGACGCGAGCGTGAATGGCATCCCCACCATTCCGCCGAACGCACACATCGCCTTGGCTCGTCATCGCAACGACGACGAGCAATTCCTTCGTCGCCCATACAACTACGACGATGCCCCTGCCGTGAACCAGACCACCGACAGCGGCCTGATCTTCATCGCGTATCAGCGAGACCCCTTGCGACAGTACGTTCCCGTGCAGCAGCGGCTCGCCGACGCCGACGCCCTGAACCAGTGGACCACCGCCATCGGATCAGCCACGTTCGCGGTCCTGCCTGGTGTCGCGTCCGATGGCTTTCTGGGGCAGCAGCTTCTGGAAGGCTCATAGCCCGCTGCCTCACGTTCCTTCGCAACGACTGCCCACAGGTGCTTTTCGTTAAGAATCGCACCTTTGCCGTAAGAGGACCGTCAAGGCCGCACTGATCGTCCGGTACTGGGTGGAATCTTGACGGATGACACTGCTGGATCACCTGCCCTCGTTGCGAAACGTCAGCCCCGATCGATTCGATCGGGCCGTCTGGCCGGCGACGAGTGCCGTGGACTCCGCCGGCCGGCTCTGCGTCGGCGGAGTCGCCCTGACCGACATCGCCGACGAATTCGGCACCCCGTCCTACGTCATCGACGAAGCCGACTTCCGCAGCCGAATCCGGAACTACCGTTCGGCACTTCCCGGGGTTCGCGTGGTGTATGCGGGTAAGTCGCTTCTGACGACGACGGTGGCCCGGTGGGTGACCGAGGAAGGTCTGGGCCTCGACGTGTGTTCGGCCGGCGAGTTGACCATCGCGCTGGCTGCCGGGGTGGATCCCGCTCGGATCGTGATGCATGGCAACGCGAAAACCATTGACGAGCTGCGCAACGCGACGACGGCCGGGGTTGGCCGGATAGTCGTGGACTCCATGACCGAACTCTCCCATCTCGCATGTCTGGTGCGCCGGCCGCAACGGGTGCTGCTGCGGGTGACACCCGACATCGACGTTCACGGCCATCGCGCAGTGAATACCGGTGTGGCGGACCAGAAGTTCGGCTTCACCTTGGACGACGGACAGTTCAGCGACGCCGTCGGCCGGATAGCGCAGCACCGACTGCTCACGTTGGTCGGCCTGCACTGCCACCTCGGCTCGCAGATCACCGACGCGACGCTCTACGGTGAGGCGATTCGCCGGCTCGTGCCCGCGATGGCCGACATCCAAGCCCACCGTGGTGTGACCTTGGGCGAGTTCAACATCGGTGGAGGACACGGCGTGCCGTATCTCGCCGGTGACCCCGAGCTCGAACTGCGCGCCCTGTCGGCCGTGATCACCGACGCGCTGAACGAATCCTGCGCAGTCGAGCGCTTCCCTCGTCCGACCATCGTGGTCGAACCGGGTCGGGCCATCAGCGCACGCGCCGGTGTCACGGTGTACCGCGTCGTGTCGCTGAAGACCCGGCCTGGCGGCCGGACCTTCGTCGCGGTCGACGGTGGGATGAGCGACAACCCGCGAGTCGCCCTGTACGGCGCGAAGTACAGTGTCGCGCTGGTGAATCGGCACGCTCTCGGCCCGGTCACGCCGGTGACCATTGTGGGACGCCACTGCGAAGCGGGCGACGAGCTGGCACGCGACGTGCTGCTGCCGGAGGACCTGCATTCCGGTGACGTGTTGGCCTTCGCGGGTACTGGGGCCTACAACCACAGCATGGCCTCGACTTACAACACCGTATGCCGACCGCCGCTGGTCGCCGTTCACGACGGAGACCTACGCGAGCTGGTGCGCCGCGAAACGGTCGCCGACCTGCTGTCCCGCGACCGGGGAGCACCGGAGGTACGTCCCCCATCGTCGCGCCCGCGCAGCACGAGTGGGTGCGCAGCCCTGCTGCACGGTGAGTAGGAGCAGTCGACCTGCCACCAAATGGTCGCGTGTGTCCGCGGGTACCTGCTAGCGGGAAGACGAATGTGGGTGCTGCCCATGGCGACTTCGGTCCGCCCAAGGGACACGATCTAAATGGTCGACGACACGACCGCGGACCGAAGACAGGAGAACATCATGAAGACCAGGATCGCTCTCGCGGCGCCCTTGCTCACCGCAGGCCTACTCGGCGGAATCATCGCCGCGGCACCGGTTGCCATCCCGACTGCGATACTCGCCGACGGCCCCATCTCGACCGCCGTGGACCCGACCTCCCCCATCTCGGGTGAAACCGGAGCGCCGTTCGGCGACGCCCACAACGGTACCGATCCGCTGGTGCCCTACGGGACCGAACCGGTGGTTCCCGTCACGCCGGGCTACGTCAACCGCAACCACGACGAAGGCGTCACCTCCAACGGCGAGGTGGATCTCCCGTTCTGAAATACCGACTACGAGTGAGCCAGTCAAGAACGAGGCTATTGGCCACAACCGAACTCCCACGTCAACGCGTGCATTCGAGTAAAGATGAGACGATTCCGACATCGCCAGCGACGCTGGACGGCACGGGCGAGCGGCGGACTTGGCCGATGGGCGCTAAGGGAGCTGGCCTTCTACGAATACGCTGTCGGGCACTGCCTCGTCCAAGTCGGGGGGAATCGACCTGTTGTTGCTCGCCAACAGGTCCTCGGCGCTGATCGCGGTGACGTTCCAGCCGTGCGCCGCCAGCCAATCCGTGACTTCGGTCCGTTCCTCCTCGTAGAGGAGATTGCCCGACTCGGTGATGTCCTTGCCGCCCAACTTGGTAGCGATCGCCCGGTACTGCTCCATCTGCCCTTCGCGGCGCGTAAAGCTCTCAGCGCTGAAGAAGTCGTTGGTGAAGGCCTCCACCGCGACTCGGCTCCCCTGCGCGCTCAGCGACTGGATCCGGTCGAACAGCAGGTCCTGAGCCTCAGCCGTCAAATACGGCAACAACCCCTCGGCTGACCATGCCGTCGGGAGGGTGGGATCAAACCCCGCGTCCACCAATGCCTTCGGCCAGTCCAGGCGCAGGTCGATGCCGACACTGACATGAGCGGCGATGGGGGCGACGTCGTGGGCCTCCAGCGTTTCGAGCTTGAACGCCAGGACCTTGGGTTGATCGATCTCGTAGACCACACTGCCCTGCGGCCATGCCAACCGCCACGCGCGGGCGTCCAGGCCCGCCGCGAGTATCACGGCCTGGCGGACGCCGGCGGTGGCTGCGGCGAGGAAGAATTCGTCGAAGAACTTCGTCCGCGAACCCATGTAGCTCATCATCGCCTGCATCCGGTCCTGAAAGCGTGGGTCGACCTCGACCAGCTCCGCCGGAAGTTCATCGTCGAGGTAGATCTTCCAGATCCCGTCGCCGGCTGCCTCGAGGAACAACCGTGCGTAGGGGTCGTTGATGAGGGGATCGGCGCTGTTGGTCTCCGCCGCCCGTCCCCCGGCAACGCCGAGCGCGGTGGCGCCGACGCTCTCGTTGATGTCCCACGTGTCGTCGTCGGTCCTGGCCATGTCGAGCTCCCTTCGCTGCGTCGGGTCAATGCCGACGCTATGCATTAACTAACCGGTCGTCAAGTAAGCTGTCGATCGACGGGGAGGACACCGGACATGGATCAACGTCGAACCGACACCCGCGCACAGCTCCAATCGGTCGCCTTGGAACTGTTCGCCCAGCGCGGCTACGACAGCACCTCACTGCGCGAGATCGCCGATCGCCTCGGGATCACCAAAGCTGCCGTCTACTACCACTTCCGCACCAAGGACGAGATCCTCGCCAGCTTGATCGAAGACTTCCTCGCCCAGCTCGACGGCCTGGTGCGGTGGGGAACGACGCAACCCCGGAACGCCACGACCCGCATCGAAGTGCTGCGCCGATACGGCGACATGCTCACCGGTCGCGTCGCCGAACTGGCACGGTTCCTGAGGGAAGGTCGCTCACCGATCCGCGATCTGGATCTCGGGACCAGGATTGCGGACCGCTACCTCGAGCTGTTCGATCTCCTCAGCCCACCTGGTGAACCCGTCGAAGGCCGGCTGCGTGCCCGGGTCGCACTCTCGAGCCTGCACATCGGGACCACGCCAGACTCGCAGGACGTTGGTACCGAGACTCAGCGCCGCGCCGCGGCGATGACGATTGCTACCCAGGCGCTGGTGCCGTCAAGACATTCACGGCAATCGATCCGCACGCCATCCTAGCCGGATCGAATTCGACTACCCGCGAACAGATCTGCCACTCGCGCTGAGTTTCCGATCGCGCAACCGCCGCTCGTCATGCCTCGCTCGCAGCACGGCCCAGGACCCGACGGTCGAAGACCAGATCCCACGCCGTGTCCATCGCCATGACGATGGCGCCGACAAGGACGGCGTCGTCCCCCAGATGTCCCCCAACGATGTTGGGAACCAGGGGAATCGTCGCGGCGAGCTCGCGGTGCATTGGCTCGGCGAGCAGGTCCGCATTGCGACCGATTCCTCCGGCGAGCACGATCAGGCCGGGGTCGAGCACACTGGTCACCACCGAGACGACATGCGCGAGTTTGGACGCCTCGTCCGCGACGACGGCCAAGGCGCGTTCGTCACCCTCCCGCGCCGAATCGAAGACGGCCTTTGCCGTCGGCACGTGCAGTCCGGCATCGCGCGCCGCCGACACCACCGCTTGGCCTGCAGCCACCACTTCGACCGGACCAGGGCGGTGCGTCGTGACTCCCGCAGGGACTCGTCCGTACGGCAGGTCCGCGATCTCCCCGGCCGCGCCGTGTGCGCCGCGAAAGAGCTTGCCGTTGACCAGGATGCCCATCCCGATGCCGGTACCGACCGTCAGGCACGCAACCACGTCGACGTCCTGTGCTGCGCCACGGGCGTACTCGCCGAGCGCGCACAGATTGGCGTCGTTTTCGACGATCACTTCCGAGCCACGTGCTGCCAGCGCCGACACCAGCTCGTGCAGCAAGCCGCGCCGTTCCCAACCGGGCAGATTCGGCGCCCGATATACGGTGCCCGTTGCCGCGTCGGGGATCCCCGGCGTTCCGAGGGCGGTCACCACGATGTCGTCGGGGCTCAGCCGAGCTCGCGCGACGGCGCGTTGGATGGTGTCCTCGATGGTGCGCAGCAACATGGCTCCCGAGCGGCTGCGATTCGGCTCCTCCAGGCGTGCCACGACGGTGCCCTCCAGGTTCGCCACCGCGACGCGAAGCACGCGTCGACCGATGTCGACGCCAACGATGTGACCCGCATCCGGATCGGTCTGGTAGATGACCGCAGCCCTGCCGGGGCGGGGGGCACTGCGACCAATCGCACGCGCCAGGCCGTGTTGCTCTAGGTCCAAGAGTGCCTGTCCGACAGTCGGTTTGGATAGCCCGGTGTCTCCGGCGATCTGAGGGCGCGTCGCCTCACCGTGGTACCGGAGGCGGTTGAGCACCAGCCGCTGATTGAGCGCGCGCATGCTTGCCGGTGTTCCCGCTCGTGGCGCAGTCGGGTCGAGCACCACCCCTCCGTTCCGATCGGGGGAAGATTCCGAAGTGCACTCTTCCACACGCGGCCATAATATGTTAAGAAACTTTCCTAACGAATAGCGGAGGTGCATCATGAGTCCATCCATCGGAACCGGACCGACCGGAGCCGCGGTTTCTCCGCAGCCTGCGCTCGAGCGCAGGATCGGCCCGCTTCAGGCCACTGCAATCAACATGACCCAGATGTGCGGCATCGGTCCGTTCGTCACGATCCCCGCCATGGTGGCGACCATCGGCGGTCCGGAAGCAATGTTCGGCTGGATCGTCGGCGCCATCCTCGCACTCGCCGACGGCCTCATCTGGGCCGAACTCGGTGCCGCCATGCCGGGCGCCGGCGGGACGTACATCTATCTCCGCGAAGCGTTTCAATACCGCACCGGGCGCCTCATGCCGTTCCTATTCGTATGGAGCGCCGTGCTCTTCATCCCGCTGATCATGTCGACCGGCATCATCGGTCTCGTCCAATACCTCGGCTACCTGTTCCCGGGGGTAACCGGCGACGCGGGCAACACCGCGCTGGGCAAGGTCATCGGAATCGCCATCACGCTCTTGATCATGGTGGCGTTGTTCCGCAAGATCGGCCAGATCGGCAAGCTCACCACGGTTCTGTTCGTCGTCATGCTGGTGGCGGTGCTCAGCACGATCGTCGCGGCATTCAGCCACTTCAGCGGCGCGCAAGCCTTCGCCTTCACGCCTGGCGCATTCGATCTCGGAGGGGGTACGTTCTGGGCCGGCCTCGGCGCGGGACTGATCATCGCCGTCTACGACTACCTCGGGTACAACACCTCGGCGTACCTCGGCGGTGAGGTCCGAGACCCGGCACGCACCATCCCGCGCTCCATCGTCTTCTCGATCCTCGGCATCATGAGCCTGTACTTTCTGCTGCAGGTCGGCGTTCTCGGCTCGATTCCCCTCGACGAGTTGAAGGACGCCACGTCCGTCGCCTCGACGGTGCTCGAGCAAGCGTGGGGGTCGGGCACGGCCCGGGTGATCACCGTTCTGATCGTCGTCGCAGCCATCGGCTCGGTGTTCGCCGGCCTCCTGGGCGGGTCACGCGTTCCGTTCGAAGCCGCCAGGGACAAGGTGTTCCTGCCGGTGTTCGCCAAGCTGCATCCGAAACTGAACCTGCCCACTGCAGGCGTACTCACCATGGGTGCGATCACGATCATCGGTTCGCTGTTCACGTTGACCACCATCATCAACGCGGCGGTCGCGACCTTGGTCTTGATCCAATCGCTGGCCCAGGTGGCAGCGATCATCGTATTGCGCCGTCGCCAGCCGAATCTCACCCGGCCGTACCGCCAGTGGCTGTATCCGGTACCGACCGTCATCGCCCTGGTCGGCTGGATCTACGTCTACGTCTCTGCGACCTGGCTGTCGATCGGCCTGTCCGTGGGCTGGATTGTCCTCGGCTGCATCGCATTCCTCATCTACGCCAGGGCCGAGCGCACCTGGCCGTTCGGACCGAAGGAGGTCAAGGAGACCTTCGTCGAAGCTATCGGCAACGGCGTCACGTCGGTCTGACCGGCGTCGGCACCGTGCCACCACTCATCCGGGATAGCCGGACACGATGACCAGGTTCGACGTCGCGGAGCCGTGGCGTAGCCCAACCACCGCCTGATATTCGGCGGACCCGTACCAGGCCCGCGCGAGTTCCTTGCTCGGGAACTCCAGAATCACGGTTCGTGTGAACGGCCAGTCGCCCTCCACCACTTCGACGTCGTCATCCGCGCTGACAAGCGTGCCGCTGAACTTGTCGAAGATCTCCAGGTGATTGGCAAGTCCGTACTGACGGTAGCCATCCCAATCGTGGATCGCGATTTGGACGATGACGAACGCCTTCGCTTCGGGCATGGGCAGTCTCCTCTGATGGGTGGGCTCGTCGTCGCCAACATAGGCACTCGTTGAGTGTAAGTCAATGACCTTGACTCCACGAGCCCCCTTCGATGAGTTGCGCTCGCCCGTTGCACCGGCGCACCATCTATCGGTGACTGCCAGCAACCGCAAACTGGCCCGACAGACTCCACGAGCCACGACCCAGCGACAGGCGCAGGCAGACCTGACCCGGCGCAAGCTTCTCGACGCCGCCGTCGAACACTTCTCCGCCCGTCACTTCGACGACGTGCCGGCCAGCGACATCACCGAGACCGCGGGTGTCGCCCAGGGTCTGCTGTTCCACTATTTCGGAAGCAAGCGCGGCATCTACCTCGAGGCGCTACGCGACGCGGCCGACAGACTGAACGCCGCCAACACGCCACCGCCCGGCGACGGCTCCCCCGGTGAGCAGTACCGAGAGATGTTGCGCGCCCATCTGGCATACCTCAGCGAGCACGACGACCTCGCCCTGCGATTGGTCCTCGGCGGTAGCGGCGGTGACCCCGAAGCATGGGAGATCTTCGACCAGTCACGGTGGCACACCATCGAATGGACCTGTCAGCTACTCGGACTCGACCTCGGCCGCCCGGCATTGCGATTGATGCTGCGCTCGTGCGCCGGCGCTCTCGACGAGGCCACCACGTACTGGTTGAAGAACGACCGCCCCTTCGATCCCGACGCGATGGTAGAAGTGGTCATCGACCTCCTCGTCACGTCGTTGCGATGCGCAGCCCGACTCGACCAGGAGATCGACGTCCGCGACGCCGTCGCCAAATTGGCGGATCTCGCCGCGCCCACCCCCGGGGCCCGTCCGGGTAAGGCCTAGCCTGGAGCACGTCAACCCTCCCGACCGACGAAGGAAAGTCCATGAGCGACAAGCGGATCCTCTGTTTCGGCGATTCCCTCACCTGGGGCTGGGTGCCCGTCACCGATGGCATGCCCACAGAGCGGTACGCACCGCGGACGCGATGGACCGGCGTGCTCGCCGATCAACTCGGCGAAGGTCATGCGGTCATCGAGGAAGGTCTGAGCGCCCGAACCACCACAGCTGACGACCCCACCGACCCGCGACTCAACGGATCGGCCCATCTACCAGCGTGTCTGGCCAGCCACCTGCCACTCGACCTGGTCATCATCATGCTCGGCACCAATGACACCAAGGCCTACTTGCACCGCACCCCGCTCGACGTCGCCTTGGGAATGTCGGTTCTAGTGACACAGGTCCTCACCAGCGGCGGCGGAGTCGGTACCGTCTACCCGGCACCCAAGGTCCTCGTCGTCGCTCCGCCACCGTTGGCTCCCATGCCGCACCCGTGGTTCAGACTCATCTTCGACGGCGCCCAGGAGAAGACCGCTCAACTGGCCGATGCGTACGACGCGCTCGCTTCCTTCGTGAAGGTTCCCTTCTTCAACGCGGGTTCGGTCATCACCACCGATGGTGTCGACGGAATCCACTTCACCGAGCAGAACAATCACGACCTGGGCGTCGCGCTGAGCGAGAAGGTCCGTCAGGTCCTGCAGTAGCCACTAGTCCTCGATTCGTCTGAGCTCTACGGAGGTTCGTTCGCGCAACTCGGCGACGCTGATCCCGTAGGTGTCGATGACGCGGATGCCCGCCGGACCGACGGCAAAGGTGCCGAACTCCGTGTAGACGCGACTCACACACGCCAGTCCGGTGAGCGGATACGTGCACTGCGGGACGAGTTTCGGTGTCCCGTCCTTGGCGAACAGGGTCATCATCACGAAGACGTCCTTGGCTCCGATTGCGAGATCCATCGCTCCTCCCACGGCGGGGATCGCACCCGGTGCTCCGGTGTGCCAGTTGGCCAGGTCGCCGTGTTCGGAGACCTGAAAGGCGCCAAGGACGCACACGTCGAGGTGGCCGCCGCGCATCATCGCGAAGGAGTCGGCGTGGTGGAAGTACGCCGCGCCGGGCAACTCGGTGACCGGGATCTTACCGGCATTCGTCAGGTCCGGATCGATCTCGTCGCCGAGAGCCTCGGGCCCCATGCCGAGCATCCCATTCTCGGTGTGCAGCACCACACCGCTGCCCGGCGCCAGGTAGTCCGAGACCTTGGTGGGCTGCCCGATACCCAGATTGACGAACGAGCCTGGCGGGATGTCCGCCGCCACGGCCCTCGCCATCTCGTCACGTTCGAGAGGCCCTCGGTCGAGGTTCTCCATGGTCCGGGAGACGGTGAGCGCGATGGTCATGATGCCTCCGAAAGAGCGCGCTTCGCTGCGCTGAGATCCAATACTCGGTCCACGTAGATCGACGGCGTCACGACGACTTCGGGGTCGATCTCTCCAGTCTCGACGACCCCGGACACTTCGACGATGGTCAGATCGGCCGCCGTCGCCATCACCGGTCCGAAGTTGCGAGCCGTCTTGCGGTAGACCAGATTTCCCATCCGGTCGCTCCGGTGGGCGCCGATCAGGGCCACGTCACCGCGTATCGGATATTCCAGGACGTGGTTGCGCCCGTCAATGGTTCGGGTCTCGCGGTCCCCTGCGAGTTCCGTGCCGAAACCGGTCGGGCAGAAGAAGGCCCCGATGCCTGCGCCCGCCGCCCGCATTCGTTCGGCCAGGTTCCCCTGGGGGACGACCTCGAGGTCTATCTTCCCCGCCCGGTAGAGCGCGTCGAACACGTAGGAGTCACTCTGGCGAGGGAACGAACAGACGATTCGGCTGACCCTCCCCGCAGCCAGCAGTGCGGCCAGGCCCGTGTCGCCGTTGCCTGCGTTGTTGCTGACGATCGTCAGATCGGCGGCCCCCTGGTCGATCAGCGCGTCGATCAGGGTCGTGGGCATACCAGCCATGCCGAATCCGCCGACCAGAATTGTTGCACCGTCGGCGATCCCGGTCACCGCGTCGGCAGCCGTGGCGCAGATGGTGGTGCGGCTCACGAGTCGGCTCCCGTCTCCTCGGCGTCGAACTCGGACAGCGCGCGCGAGGCGATGCGGAACGCGGTGTTGGCGTCGGGGACGCCGCAGTAGATGGCCGTCTGCATGAGCACCTCCTTGATCTCGTCGTTGCTCAGACCGTTGCGGCGCGCCGCGCGCACGTGCATGGCGAGCTCTTCGTGGTGCCCCCGGGCCACCAGGGCAGTCAGCGTGATCATGGAACGACTGCGGCGATCCAGGCCGGGTCGCGTCCAGATGGTGCCCCAGGCGTATTGGGTGATCATCCGTTGAAAGTCGGCAGTGAGGTCGGTCGTGCCCGCGATGGCGCGGTCGACGTGAGCGTCACCGAGCACCTCGCGGCGCACTGCCAATCCCGCGCGGTAGACGTCATCGGTGGTGGTGGATGCCGGCTCAGGGATGCCGACGTGTTCGGCGATGAGCTTCGCCACCCGGTCGGGAGCCTCTGCCGGCGCGAGGTGTGCGACACCGTCGAGCACGACGATCCGGCCGTCCTTAACCCCTGAGGCGATGTGCTGCAACGATTCCGGCGGAGTGGGGATGTCGGCGCTGCCGGCGACGGCCAGCACCGGCGTGAGGATCTCGTCCAAGCGGTCGGTGACGTCGAACGCCGCCAGCGCGTCGCAGGTCTGGGCGTAGGATTCCGGATCCGTGTGGCTCAGGGCGTCCAGCAGCGCCGCGGCGATACCCGGTTGACGCTCGACGAAGCCGGGCGCGAACCACCGCTGCTCCGCCCCGGCGAGCACCGCCTGAATGCCGTTGGCGCGGACCGTCGCGGCACGATCGTGCCAGCCGTCCGACGTGCCGATGACCGCGCCGGTGCAGAGAACGGTCACCGACCGCATCCGTTGCGGAGCGTCCAGCGCCAGTTGCAGACCGACGCAGCCACCGATCGAATCTCCTGCGTAGGAGAATGATTCGGCACCGAGTTCGTCGGCCAGTTTCAGCACCGCGGCGGCCAGGTCGGCGATCGTGAACCGCTCACCTGCTACGCCACGACCGTGGCCGGGCAGATCCCATCCGACGACGTGAAGGTGCTCGGTCAGCTTCTGGGCCGCGCCGCTCCACAGCGTCGCCGCCGAGGTGCCGAGAGATGGACCGAGCAGGAGAAGTGGCCCGGTGTCGGGCCCGCCGAAGTCGACGGTGCTCAGACTCGAAACGCTCATGACGCCTCCTTCAGGTAGCGGCGGGCCCTGCTCAAGGCCGAGTCGATGAGGCGATCAGCAGCACCGGTGTAGTCCGGCATCGCTGCGCGCCCTGTCAATTCGGTCATGGACCGCTGTTCGGCCAGCAGTCCTTCTGCGGCCGCCAGATTGGCGCTGACGCGGTCCTCGTTCACCCGTAGCCCCGAGACGAGTTCAGAGGTGTGAGCGGCGCTGACGACCGAGTGGCGGGCCAGCGTTCGAAGGGTTGCCCACTCCGCGTGCCAGGCGCCGTCGGAGCGTTCGTCGACGCTGGTGGCCGCCGCGGTGTGCAGAGTCGCACTCAATGCTCCCGCAGTGAGCGCGGCCCGCCGGATCAACACCGAGCGGACGGGATTGTTCTTGTGCGGCATGGTCGATGAGCCACCACCGCTGCCCTCCGCCAGCTCGCCAACCTCGGGCCGACTGCCCGTCGCGACGTCGGTGGCGATGTACCCCCAGGCATCGCAGCAGCTCACCAGCGCATCCCCCAGCCGGGTGACCGCAAACCGGGTGGTGTGCCATGGCGGCGCCGGAGCCAACCGCAGGGAGGCGGCCAAGGCGTCGCTGAGCGCGATGGCGCCGTCGACGGACCCGGCCAACTCGGTGGCCGCCGCCAGTGTTCCCACCGCACCGCCGACCTGCGCGGGCAACGACGGGATGAGTCCGGTCAATGGTTCGGCCGCATCGAGCACGCCGGTCAGCCAGCGCGCGATCTTGGCCCCGAGGGTGCTCGGCAGCGCGGCCTGTGTGAGGGTGCGGGCGAGTGCCGGTGTGTGGCGGTATCTTTCGGCGAGCTCGCTCAGTACCCGCACTTGAGTGCCGAATTCTTCGCCGATGCGGATCAGCACGTCCCGACCACCCAGCATCAGCGCGGTGTCGACGACGTCCTGGCTGGTCAGTCCCCTGTGCAACCAGCGGGCAGTCGGCTGCTTCGAGCGCTCCCGAAGCAGCGCGACCAGCGCGCTGACGGGGCTTCCGTCGACGTCGGCGCGGACGGCGATGGTCTCGGCATCGCCGTCGGTGACGACTTCCGCCAGGTTCGCGTGCGCATCCCGCGGTGCGATGCCGGCTTCGACGAGGGCGTCCAACCAGGCCTGCTCGACGGCCACCATGGCCGCGAGGAACGTCGCGTCGCTCATCAGGCCGCCGGCGAGATGGTCACCCGGCCAAAACAGATCGGTCACCGTCGGTGTCCCGGGTATCGCAGGAAGACCGTCTCGTTCGCTCCCTGCAGGCTGATGTCGAAGCGCAGACCGAGGTGGTCCCTGGTCGCAATCATGGTGTGCCTGCGGTCTGCGGGCAGGGAGTTCAGCAGCGCGTCACCACCCAGCTGGTCGCCCGGCACGTAGGCACGGGTGAACAGCCGGTTGAGCAGTCCTCGGGCGAACACCGTTACCCCGATGAACGGTGCCGCACCCGGTGCGGTTGCGCCGGGAACGACGGTCGAGAAGCCGTAGCGCCCATCGTCGTTCGTGGCGGCGCGGCCCCATCCGGTGAAGGTCCAGCCGTCGCGGTGCAGTGAGCCGGTGGCCTCTGGGATCGCTCCCTCGCCGTCGGCCTGCCAGATCTCCAGTAGCGCATCCGGCACCGGGCGTCCGTCGCCGTCAGTGACGATGCCGTGGAACTGAATGGCTCCGGCGGATCCGGGCGGCACCAGGTGATTGCCGCCGTCGAACGGAAGAGCGGTGCCGAAGAACGGTCCGACCGTCTGGCCCGGGGTCGTCATGCTCATCAGTGCGCACTTCCGTTCTCGGGGTTCTCCATGGGCGTGTGTGCCGAGCCGGTGAGCACGATGTCCCACCGGTAGCCGGTGGCCCACTCGTGGGTGGTGACGTCGTGGTCGTAGGTGGCAACCAGACGATCCCGTGCCTTCTGGTCGGTGATGGACTGGTAGATCGGGTCCAACCCGAACAACGGGTCGCCGGGAAAGTACATCTGGGTGATCATCCGCTGGGTGAAGTCGGTTCCGAACAAGGAGAAGTGGATGTGCGCGGGGCGCCACGCGTTGTGGTGGTTCTTCCACGGATACGGGCCGGGCTTGATCGTCGTGAACTTGTAGAAACCGTCGGCGTCGGTCAGACAGCGGCCAACCCCTGCGAAGTTCGGGTCAAGGGGCGACGGATGCTGATCGCGCTTGTGGACGTAGCGCCCGCCGGCGTTGGCCTGCCAGATCTCGACGAGTTGACGCCGTAGTGGACGTCCGTCACCGTCGACGATCCGCCCGGTCACCACCATCCGCTCGCCGATCGGTTGGCCGGAGTGCTGGATGGTGAGGTCGGCTTCGAGCGGATGCACGTCACGTTCGCCGAAGCACGGAGCCGACAGCTCGATGCCCTCCGGGTCGGCGTGCTTCAGATCCTTCGTCGGATGACGCAGCAGGCTGCTCCGGTACGGCGCATAGTCCAGCCGCGGCTGGCTCTCTTCAGCACCGGTCCGCTGGTAGGCCGTCTCGATTGCGCCGATTTCCCTGCTGATCTCGGACTGGCTCACCAGGAGGCTGTCCGGGTCACTGCCGATCACTGTCGTCATGGTGCGAACGGTATCCGTGCCGGGGCGGCGGCCGGAAGACTAGTATTCCGCTCAGTGAAAGGAGTCAGCGGATGGCGGGAAACACTTCGACACCCGGCGCCACGGTCGCGTCCCGGCTTCTCGCCATCGTCGGCGCGTTCGACGCCCGCCACCGCAGCCTTGCCCTTACCGATCTCGCTCGCCGCGCCGGCCTCCCGGTGCCGACGGTGCACCGCCTGGCCGCCGAGATGGTGGCCGGCGGCGCACTGGAACGACGCGCCGACGGCCGGTACGTGATCGGCCGGCTGATCTGGGATGCCGGCCTGCTGGCACCCGTTGAGGGCAGATTGCGCCACGTGGCCGAGCCGTTCCTGCACGACATCTATGCCGCCACGCTGGCCACCGTGCATCTGGCGGTGCGCGAGGGTGACGAAGTGCTCTACCTGGAGCGGATGATGGGCCGGGCGTCCGTTCCCATCGTCAGCACCGTCGGCAGCAGACTGCCGATGCATTGCACCGGGGTCGGGAAGGTGCTGCTGGCTTACGCCCCAGCCGACGTCGTCCACCGGGTCCTGGCTCGGCTGACCCGGATCACCCCGTACACGATCGTGTCGCCGTCGGTGCTGAGCGCGCAGTTGGAGCGCGTTCGCCGGGACGCGGTGGCGACGACGACGGAGGAGATGACGCTGGGCGGGTGCTCGCTGGCAGTGCCCGTCGTACAGTCCTCCGACGATTCGGTCGTCGCGGCGATCGGGGTGGTGGTGCCCTCGCTCAAACGCGACCGCCAGAGACTGCTCGGGGCCCTTCACGTCGCCGCGCGCGGCATCGGCCGAGCACTGTGATGGGCACGTCGCGTCGAACGTGAGCCCACTGCGAGATTTCATCGATTTCCACGCAGTGGCGTCACGTTCGGCCGGCGTCAGTTCCCCGGAGCCGGCTGCAAGCTCCGCAACGTCCTCAATACGTAGTCCGCGAGGAGTTCGGCCTGCGTCGGCCACCCATGGGTGGTGGTCAGCAACGCGTATAGGCCGAGCAGAAAGAACACGGCACTGTTCATGGCATTGACGTCGGGGTCGGTCTCCCCAAACTCCCGCGCGCGCTCGATCTGCTCGGCGACCGTCACGATCACGGGGTGATCGTCACCGTCCTCGGCAGGAGGGCGGGTCTGCGAAAAGTGCAGCGCGAGTAAGTCTTTGAATAGCAGGCTGCCGAGCCGACGCTCCAGGGCGGACACCAAGCGAACGGCCTCTCCCAGCACTGCAGACAGATCCTGCCGACTTCGCAAGAACTGGTGCAGTTGCTTGGACATCGGTCCTGCCGACACCCCAATACCACCGACTCGGATTTCGGGAACTCGTCCGCATCCACAACGAGCGCAAAGCGCGAAAGTCCGCCGAGGCGACGCCGACCCCATTAACGACAACGTGTTACGCGGTATCGTGACGCGCCCTCCTCGCCGAAATGGAGTTCCCTGTCGTTGACACGATCTCGGTGCTCGACCTCGCCAACAAGCTGCCCGCCACGGCCAGCAGTTAGGGACCGCCCGATGGGCCGTCGATATCGTGGCGGTCGATATCGCCAACACCCGTCTCGGTCACGGGCCCATCTTCTTTGACGAGATCACTTGGAGGCGCTAGTCGTCCGCGCAGCGTCGGGCATCACGACGTCACAGCCGCTTCGGGTACGGCCATGCGATCGCCGGAGGTACACCACTGCAGAGTGGGGCATCGACTACGACAGCATGCAGCCGGCGCCGACGTCCACCGTGCGAGGTTGGGAGCAGTTACGAATCGTGCTGTCGTGACGTGTTGGCAGACGACTCGGCGACCTTCATTCACCGACGTCGATCAGAACCTTGCCTGTCACACCGCTTTTCACCGCGTCGTGTGCCGCCGCGGTGGCAGCGAGGGAAAAGCGGTGCAGCGGTAGCCCCGCGGCGTCACCAACATCGAGCGCGCCCGCCGAAGCTGCCGCCGTCACGTCTTCCCGGGCGTTGCTCAGAGCCCGTTCGCCCACCGAGTACAACAGGATGAACTGGTAACGCGCGTTGAGAATCATGTTGGGCCGCCCGTGGAGGTCGAGGCGGTCGCCGGCGTCGCTCGCATAGATCGCGATCGACGCGCGCGGGGCGACGACAGCCGCGTTGAGCGCTGCGTTCTGACCCGGTGCCACCTCCACCACGAGGTCAACGCCACGCGGCGCGATGGCCCTGATGGCTGCGGCGGCGTCTTCGGACTTGTAGTTCACCACGTGGTGTGCGCCCGCCACCGTCGCCAAGGCGCCCTTCTCGGGACCGCTGACCGTGGTCACCACGGTGGCTCCGGCCCAGCGGGCCAGTTGGATGGCGGCATGCCCGACCGCTCCCGCACCGCCTGCCACTAGCACCGTCGCTTCGGCGAGCGCACCGGGGTGCAGACGCGCCGGCCAATCCTCGGACACCGTCAACGCGCGGTGGGCCGTCATCGCCGGCACCCCGAGACTCGCACCGACCTCGAAACTCGCTTCGTCGGGCAGCGGCACCACCCGCCGAGCGGGAAGCACGACGTACTCCTGCGCCGTGCCGGTCGGGCGCTCGTGCTGCGCAAGGAACACCCACACCCGGTCGCCGACGGACAATTCGTCTACCTCGGGGCCCACGGCGTCCACCACGCCCGCGCCGTCCTGGTTGGGCACGATCTCCGGAAACTCGAGCTCCTTCTTGAGACCGGAGCCGCTGCGGCTCTTCCAGTCCGTCGGGTTAACCCCGGAGATCACGATGCGTACGCGCACCTCTCCCGAACTGGGTTCGGGCAGGTCACGCTCCCGAAGCCGCAGTACAGAGCTGTCACCGGTTCGCACGTAGGTAATTGCCTTCACTCAGCGACCAACGCGGACTGACGCCTCCCGTGTTCCCCCACCGCCTCAGACCCACGCTGAAGGCACCCCTCGCGGACGCTCACGTCGTGATCGATCGTGCGTTCGCCTCCGCGTCGGGAGCATCGTCCTCAGCGGTCAACGGTTTGGCGATCGCTTCGAGAGACTGGCCCTCGGCCTTGACTCCGAGGAAGGCTTCGGCCATCCCGCCGACGATCATCAGCGCAGCGCCAAGGAAATATCCCTTTGCGATACCGGTGATATCGCCACTCCCCGAGGCATTTTCGATCAGTCTGCCGAACAGCAGCGGGCCGGTGATACCTCCGGCAGCAGTACCGATCGCGTAGAAGAATGCGATGCACAGCGCGCGAGTCTCCATGGGAAAGATCTCGCTGGCCGTCAGGTAGGCGGCGCTCGCGCCGGCCGAGGCGAAGAAGAACACGATCGCACCGCACAAGGTGAGTGTCACCGCGGTCAACGAACCGAGGAAGAAGCCGACTGCACCGAGAAGCACGCCTGACAAGAGGTAAGTGCCAGCGATCATTCGGACACGTCCAACGGAGTCGAACAGCGGGCTGAGCACCAGCGCGCCGATGAAGTTACTGGCCGCGAAGATCGCGACGTAATAACCGGTTTTGTCGACGTCGAAGAACGTCGACAGCGTGTCACCGTAGGTGAAGAAGAACGCGTTGTAGAGGAACGCCTGACCGACGAACAGGGCGAAGCACAGCATGGTCCGCCGCGGGTACATGGTGAACACGGTCTTGGCGATCAGACCGATTCCGATTGACTTGCGCTGCCGAATGGTGATCCGTTCCGACACGGCGGGCAGCTTCTTGCCGGTCTCCTCGGTGATCGTCTCCTCGATCTGTCGGACGATCCGCTCGCCCTCGTCCTCGCGGCCGTGAATGAACAGCCAGCGCGGACTCTCGGGGACGTAGCGGCGCACCAGCAGGACACCGACGCCCAAGATCGCTCCCAGCCCGAACGCCAGACGCCAACCAAGGGCTTGATCCACGACAGTCGGGTCCAGCAGGGGAATCGTCAGCAGCGCACCGCCGGCCGCGCCGATCCAGAACGAGCCGTTGATGGCGACGTCGACTCGGCCGCGGTAGTGGGCCGGGATGAGCTCGTCGATCGCCGAATTGATTGCCGCGTATTCACCCCCGATTCCCGCGCCGGTGAGAAACCTGGCGGCGAAGTACCACAGCGGGTTCATCGAGAACGCCGTCAGCACGGTCGCCACGATGTACACGCCCAACGTCAGCATGAACAGCTTCTTGCGACCGAAGCGGTCAGTCAGTTGGCCGAAGAACAACGCGCCGATACACGCACCGGCAACGTAGACCGCACCAGCCATCCCGACCTGCGAGCTGCTCAGCCCCAGACCGGTGTCCTCGGACTTGAGCGCATCGGACATGGACCCGACGATGGTTACTTCAAGACCATCGAGGATCCACACGGTTCCCAGCCCGATCACGATCAGCCAGTGCCAGCGGGCCCACGGCAGTCGATCCATCCGCGCCGGGATGTCGGTCTGGATTCGGCCGAGTTCCACCCCTGATGCCATGCCGCACCCCTTCGTGCTCCTGCGCCCTAACGCCCAGAAGTGATGCCCTGGACGTCGAATGTCCAAACTCGTCGACCATCCAGCTCGACACCATGCGCCGCCAACACGGATGAGTAAGGTCGATCACCGACGCCGAGGTACCACTACCTCGCAGTCAGGAGTGCAGCATGCGATTCGTTGCGGTGGCCGTCGTCACCACTGCGCTTGCCCTCGGCTGCCTGCACCCGTCCGGCCCGCCGGCTCCGCAGATCAGGCTGGCAGACCATACCGTCGCCATGGACCCTCCTGCCGACCCTGGCGACGGTTCGCTGGCCGGCGGGGACACGTTGACACCGTTCGACGTGCAGAATCCCGCGATCGGCCGCCTCGACCCGGGGTTGTTGAGCGCGGTACAGAACGCTGCCACCGCCGCCACCTCGGATGGTGTCACCATGACCATCACCTCCGGCTGGCGCTCGCCGGAGTTCCAGCAGCGCCTTCTCGACGACGCGGTGCACACGTACGGCAGCTTTGCCGCGGCACGGCAGTACGTCGAAACGCCGGAGGCGTCCAAGCACGTCATCGGCCAGGCCGTCGACGTCGGTGGCACGGGCGCCGACCAATGGCTCATCGCCAACGGTGCTCGTTTCGGGCTGTGCCAGATTTACGCGAATGAGCTGTGGCACTTCGAATTGGCAACGGATGCGCTGGGCGATTGCCCCCCACTTCTTCCGAACGCCGCAAGCTGATCGGTAGGCGCAGATCGGGTGCGCCCGGCCGCCGAGCTGTTACCGCGCCGGTGATGCGCCCGATTCGACGATATCGTCGACTGGTTGCTGGGCGGCGATGGAGTCTTCGATCCGCCCCTGATACTTGGTTCCCCAGCTGTTCATCAGATCGAGGATCGGCTGCAGGGTAAGGC
>NZ_JBOGDD010001013.1:0-9522 GCF_050701675.1 Mycobacterium sp.
GCGCAGTAGGCCGATCACGTCTCCGTCCCAATGCATGGCCGCCACCACCAAGCGGTTGCGCAGGTGGAAATACGCCTGCCAGTCGATGGCGTCGTCCTTGTCGCTCCACGCCATGTGCCAGATGGCCGCACCGGGCAGCGTCACCGTCGGGTAGCCGTGCTCGCCGGCCCGTAGCCCGTACTCGACGTCGTCCCACTTGATGAACAGCGGCACCGGCTGCCCGAGTTCCTCGGCGACGCTGCGCGGGATCATGCACATCCACCAACCGTTGAAGTCGACGTCGATGCGGCGGTGCAGCAGCTTGCTCCGGTACTCCTCTTCGTCGTTGAGCGGGTACTTGGCGAAGTTGTGGTCGTACTCGGTGTTGACCGCACCGCTCCACATGAAGTTCGCCTGGTCGACCATCTCGCCCATCACGTGCAGGTGCGACGGCTCCTGCAGGTTGAGCATCTGACCGCCGACCAGCGTCGGGATCTTGGCGAAGCGGTTGAGCGCGAGTGCCCGCAGGATCGAGTCGGGCTCGATGCGGATGTCGTCGTCCATGAACAGGATCTGTTCGCAGTCGGTGTTCTTCAGCGCCTCGTACATCACGCGGCTGTAACCGCCGGAGCCACCCAGGTTGGGCTGATCGTGAATCGTCAGCCGGTTGCCGAGTGCGGCGGCCGCCGCGGCGAAGTCGGGGTGGTCCTTGGCCTTGCTGGTGCCCTGATCGGACACGATCACCGCAGTGATCACCTCGTCCACCAACGGATCCGACGTCAGCGTCGCCAGCGCGTTGACGCAATCCGACGGCCGGTTGAACGTCGGGATGCCGATCGCGACGCTGGCGCGGCTCGGCGCGGGCGTCGGCGCATACCAACCGGCGCTGTGCACGGTGACCGTGGCGTCGGTCGTGATGTCGAACCAGATCCAGCCACCGTCTTCGAACGGGCCGAGTCCGATCTCGAACTCGATGACCGCGGGCGTGTCCTGATCCACGCTCGACACGGCGCTGCCGCCCACCGTGACCCGGGCGCCGGTGGCCTTGGAGCGGTAGACGTCGACGCGCGCGCTGCCCGTCAGCTCGACGCGCAGCACCACCGATTCGAGGATCGACCAGCGCCGCCAGTAACTGGCCGGGAAGGCGTTGAAGTACGTGGAGAACGACACCTCGGACTCCGCGCCGATCTCCAGCGTGGTGCGCGTCGGGGCGTGTGCGCGCCTGACGTTGGTGCTCGACTCCTCGATGTAGAGCTTGCGTACGTCCAGTGGCTCGCCCGGGCGGGGCAGGATGATGCGGGACAGCAGGCTGACCGCCTTCAACTGCCCGGCGTCGAGCGCGCCCGACGGAATGTCACTCATGCTCGGCTGCTTTCTATTCCGGTGTCGCTGAGCGGCGCACCGTCGCGCAAGTGCGGCGCCAGCGTGTTGTCGTACATGTTCAGCGCACTGGCGATTGCCATGTGCATGTCGAGATACTGGTAGGTGCCCAGCCGTCCACCGAACAACACGTTGGCCGATTCGGTCTCCGCCTTGGCTCGCGAGCGGTACGTGGCGAGCAGTTCGCGATCGGACTCGGTGTTGATCGGATAGTAGGGCTCGTCGGTGTCATCGGCGAACCGCGAGTACTCCCGCATGATGACGGTCTTGTCCGTCGGGTAGGCGCGCTCGGGATGGAAGTGCCGGAACTCGTGGATGCGGGTGTACGGCACGTCGGCATCGTTGTAGTTCATGACGGGGGTGCCTTGAAAATCCCCGCAGTCGTTCAAGACCTCCAACTCGAAGTCCAGCGTGCGCCAGCCGAGCTTGCCGTCGCCGTAGTCGAAGTAGCGATCCAGCGGGCCGGTGTAGACCACCGGCGCGGCCGGGCTGGCGGCGCGGAGCTCGTCGCGGACATCGAACCAATCGGTGTCCAGCCGCACCTCGATGCGATCATCGGCGGCCATGTTCTGCAGCCAGGCGGTGTACCCATCGACCGGCAGACCTTCGTACGTGTCGTTGAAGTAGCGGTTGTCGAACGTGTAGCGCACCGGCAGGCGGGTGATGTTGCCTGCGGGCAGTTCCTTGGGGTCGGTTTGCCACTGCTTGGCGGTGTAGTCGCGCATGAAGGCCTCGTAGAGCGGGCGCCCGATGAGGGCGATGGCCTTCTCCTCGAAGTTGGTGGCGTCGTCGACGGAGAAGTCGGAGGACTGCTCCTTGATCAGCGCACGCGCCTCCTCGGGCGTGAAGTACTTGCCGAAGAACTGCGATACCAGGCCGAGGCCCATCGGCAAGGGGTACGCCTGGCCCTTGTGCAGCCCGAAGACACGATGCTGATAATTCGTGAACTCGGTGAACTGCCTGACGTAGTCCCACACCCGCTGATTGGACGTATGGAAGAGGTGGGCACCGTACTTGTGGACCTCGATGCCGGTCTCGGGTTCGGGTTCGGAGTAGGCGTTGCCGCCGATGTGCGGTCTGCGGTCGACCACCAGAACGCGTTTGTCGAGTTGGGTGGCCACGCGCTCGGCGATCGTCAGGCCGAAGAACCCGGAACCGACGACTAAGAGGTCAAATCGGCCGGTGGACTGGAGCGCAGCGACCCGGGAGGTAGGAGCTGTCATCGGCAGCAAGGGTATCCGACGGATGAGTCGCGGCCCGAATGTGCGCTCGGCCCGTCTCAAAGCCTTTCGCGGCACCCAGGCAGGTCGCGATTCGCTCACGATTCAGCATCGTCACTCTAGACACACCAGTCCCAGCCGTACCATCGAACGCGTTGGATCCGAACACCCGTAGTCCAAGTTTTACGCACTGAAAAGAATCACTGAGGAGACTTCCGTGCCTAACCGTCGTCGACGCAAGCTCTCGACAGCCATGAGCGCAGTCGCCGCACTGGCCGTCGCAAGTCCAGTCGCAGTTGCCGCGCTATCCGACCTGTCCACCACCACCGAGGCCGCTCCGCAGCACCGCGAATTCGTCGCTGCCGCCCTCACCACCGACCTGCCCAACGAACTGATCGGCGCGCTGACGCAGGGGCTGTCACAGTTCGGTGTCAACCTGCCGCCGCTGCCCACCGGCCTCCTGACCGGATCCGGTGCTCCGTCGGCGACGACGCTGACGAGTCCGTTGACCACGCCGGGGCTGGCCAGTCCCTTGACCACACCGGGGCTCACCAGTCCGGGGCTCACCAGCCCAGGCCTGACTTCACCCGGCCTCACCTCGCCTGGTCTCACCTCGCCCGGCCTGACGTCGCCCGGCCTCACCTCTCCTGGCCTGACGACGCCTGGCCTGACGACACCTGGGTTGACCACACCGGGGCTGACGTCGCCTGGCCTGACCACACCTGGTTTGACGGCTCCGGGCCTGAGCGTGCCGCCGGCGACCGCCACGGCGCCTGGCCTCACGACACCAGGGGCCAACCCGGCGCTGACCAGCCCGGCTGGGCTCGGCGGCCTGACGACACCGAGCACGGGCCTCGGCCTGCCCGGTGCGGGCGAGGTCCCGATCGCCGACCCGGTCGGCCTCGATCCCTCCTCGGGCACCTACCCGATCCTCGGCGGCGATCCTTCGCTCGGCCTCGGCGCACCCGCGGCGAGCAGTGGCGGAGGGGGGTTGCTCGGCGACCTCGGCAGCGCGGCCCAGACGCTGGGCGCCGGGCAGGCGATCGACCTGCTCAAGGGCATGGTCATGCCGGCGATCACCGGAGCCATCCAGCAGGGTGCCGCGGCACCCGCAGCGGCGGCCGCGGCAGCTCCTGCAGCGATTCCCGGCGCCTAGATCCTGCGACGAAACGGCACCGCAGAAGGCCCCAACGGGCTCTGCGGTGCCGTTGCGCGCTGATGTACCCACCGCGAGCCGTGTCGAAACACTGGTAACACCCGACTCATACGTAACATCGTGCCGTGCCGTTTCGCCGCCAATTGCCGTCGCTGCTCTTCTCTGCCGTCGCGGCGACGGCAGTGATCCTGCCGCTGGCCGTATTCGGCACGCCTGGCGAACCCGAGAAGGCACCGCGCACCACCAAGACCCTCATCGCCGAACGTCCGCTGACCGCCGTCGGGAGCGGCGAGACGGTCCGCGAATTACACCAGGACACCCCCTTCTCGATGGTGGCCCTGACAGCTGACGATCTGACCGGGACGTCGGCGCGCGTGCGGGCCAAGAAACCCGACGGCTCGTGGGGTCCGTGGTACAACGCCGAGAACCTCGACGGCGTCGGCCCCGAGGGGTCCGGAGTCCGCGGCACCGATCCCGTCTTCGTCGGCCGCACCACCGACGTTCAGATCGCGGTGACCCGGCCCACCCCCGTCGCGCGCCCCATGGCCCCGTCGCCCTCGAAGCCGGGCCTCGGGTACCGACCGGTCAACGTCGAGCGGCCATTGAGCCAAGACCTGAAGGCCGTCCTGATCAGCCCGCCGCAGGCGCCGGTCGACATCTCGTCGCTGCCGCCGGAGGCCGCCACCCCGCCTGGGGTGCCACCCGCCTTCATCGGACGCGGCCAGTGGGGCGCCGACGAATCGCAAGTGTGCGGAAAACCCGTGTACGACGCCGGAATTCGCGCCGGCATCGTGCACCACACCGCGGGCAGCAACGACTACACCCCCGAGGACTCAGCCGGGATAGTCCGCTCGATCTTCGAGTACCACACCCGCATGCTCGGCTGGTGCGACATCGCCTACAACGCGCTCGTCGACAAGTACGGGCAGGTGTTCGAGGGACGCGCGGGCGGCATGGATCGGCCCGTCGAGGGCGCCCACACCGGCGGCTTCAACCTCGACACCTGGGGGGTGGCGATGCTCGGCAACTTCGACGACGTGCCACCGACCCCCATCCAGCTGCGCACCACCGGCCGCCTGCTGGGCTGGCGCCTCGGCCTTGACCGCGTCGACCCGAAGGGCACCGTCTCCCTCACGTCGGCGGGCGGTTCGTTCACGAAGATTCCCGGCGGTACGACGATCCAGCTGCCGACGATCTTCACGCACCGCGACGTCGGCAACACCGACTGCCCCGGCAACGCGGCCTACGCCCAGATGGACCTCCTGCGCGACACCGCCGCCCACTTCAACACGCCCATCGGGCCACGGGATCTGGCCGATACGCTGCGCGGCGGTGCGATCTTCGGAAAGTGGGCGTCGATGGGCAGCGAGGCGAGCCCGCTCGGTGCGCCGAAGACCCCCGAGACCGCAGGCGCCGGTGCGTCGCGCTACGTGACGTTCGCCAACGGTGCGCTCTACTGGTCGCCTGCCAGCGGTGCTGAACCGGTGACCGGCGCCATCTACGACGCGTGGGGCAAGTTGGGCTTCGAGCGCGGTGCACTCGGGCTGCCCACCAGCGGCGAGATTCAGGAACCGCAGTGGATCGTGCAGAACTTCCAGCACGGCACGCTGAACTTCGATCGCGAGCACGGCACCGTCACCCGAGTGATCGACGGCATCGCCCTCGAGATCCCGCTCGCCGACGGCAGCTCACCCGTGCAGCTCGAGCGCTTCACCCCGATCGACGATCGGGCCTAGAGCCACCACCGCTCGAGGACGCGCGCCAACCCGTCGTCGGTGTTGGGCGTGGTCACCTCGTCGGCGGCCGCCTTGGCCTCCGGATGCGCGTTGCCCATCGCGACGCCGAGCCCCGCCCACAGCAGCATCGGGATGTCGTTGGGCATGTCACCGAACGCGACGACGTCGGATGCCGTGATGCCGAGCGGTGCCGCGACCTCGTCGACGCCGGTCGCCTTGCTGATGCCGAGCGGCACCACTTCGATCAGACCGTTGTTGGTCGAGTAGGTCAGATCCCCCTGGAGACCGACGTGCGGGGCCAGCGCGGCGGCCATGTCCGAACTCCGTGCGTCGGCCTTGCGGATCAGCAGCTTCACCGCGGGCGCGCTCAGCACGTCGGCGAGTGACACCTCGGTGTTGTCGGGGTTGAGCCAGGCGTGCTCGTAACCGGGTGAGCTCAGGAAACCTGGCGTCGCTGCGTCATGGGCGCTGCGGCCCACGCGTTCCACCGCGAGCCCTGCCCCAGGGATGATGCGGGTCGCCACCTCGGCCAGCTCGACCAGCACGTCGGCGGACAACGTCCTGGCCGAAAGGATGCGATCGGTGGCCGAGTCGTAGACCACGGCTCCGTTCGCGCAGACCGCCATCGGCGCGAAGCCAAGCGCGTCGACGACCGGCGCGATCCAGCGTGGTGGCCGGCCCGTCGCGAGCACGAACTGGGTGCCCGCGTCGACTGCGGCCCGCACCGCCGCCCTGGTGCGAGGTGTGACTTCCTCGTTCTCGTCGAGGAGCGTGCCGTCGACGTCGGTGGCGATCAGAGACGGCAGCACTAGTGGTTCTCCGACTGATTGCGGGCGCGCTCGGCGAGCTCGGCCTCGTCGAGTATCCGAGCCTCCTTCAGCGTCGGGGCGCCCCCGCCGAGCCTGCGCGGCACCCAGTACGCACCCTCGGGATGCTCGTAGGTCTCCTGCACCGAGTACAGCAGCTCCGTCATCTCGACCCGGAGCTCGTCCATCAGCGATTCGGGGGTGCCGACCGGAGGCAACGGCGTCCCGACCGCCACGGTGATCGGAGTCTTCTTGCGGCCCACGCTCTTCGGATGGTCCTTGGTCCACACCCGCTGAGCGCCCCAGACGATGAGGGGGATGATCGGCACCTGCGCCTCCAGCGCCATTCGGGACGCACCGGTCTTGAACTCCTTGAGCTCGAAGCTCCTGCTTATGGTCGCCTCCGGGTAGACGCCGACCAGCTCGCCCTCGGTCAACCTCTCGACGGCCACCGCGTACGCCCCGGCTCCGGCCCTGCGGTCCACCGGGATGGTCTTCGAATGCCTGATCAGGAAGTTGACGATCTTCACCCTCTGCATCTCGGACTTGATCATGAACCTCAGGCGGCGCCGACCGTACATGGCCGCGAGTGCGGCGGGCAGGAAGTCGATGTAACCGGTGTGGTTGATGGCGATCACCGCGCCGCCGACCTCCGGGACATTGTCCAGACCCTGGTAGGAGATCCGCGTTCCGGTGGCTCGCACCGCTGTCCTGCCCGCGATCTCCAGAGCGCGGAAGACCGGTTCCATGCCACTACCCCGAGGACTCGTTCGGTTCGGGGTCCGAACGCTCCTGCGCCAACCGCTTTTCGCGGCGCGCGGCCTTCTCGGCCGCCTCCTCGGCGTCCATCCGATTGGCCTCGCCGAGCGTCGGGGCGCCACCGCCCATGCGGTGCGGCACCCAGAACTCGCCCGCGGGGTGCTCGCCGTACGCGTCCTGCACCTGCTCGAGGAGGTGCTGCATCCGCGAGTGCAGCAGCGCCGTCAGCTCGGCAGCGGGCAACGTGGGCTGGATGGGCTCGCCGACCGCCACCGAGATGGGCACCTTGGGCCGGACCAAGTTGCGCGGGCGGCCCTTGGTCCAGATGCGCTGGGCACCCCACACGATGTGCGGGACGATGGGTACGTCCGCCGCGATCGCCATCCGGGCGGCACCCGACTTGAAGTCCTTGATCTCGAAGCTTCGGCTGATCGTGGCCTCCGGATAGACGCCGACGAGCTCGCCCTCCTTGAGCCGCTGGCAGGCAGCGTCGAACGATGCGGCACCGCTGTCCCTGTCGACCGGGATGTGGTGCATGCCGCGCATGATGGGGCCGCTGACCTTGGAGTCGAAGACCTCGCGCTTGGCCATGAACCGCACCTTGCGACCGCGGCCCTGCTTGAAGGCGGGCAACCCGGCGAAGGTGAAGTCGAAGTAGCTGGTGTGGTTGATCGCGATCACGGCGCCACCGGTGGCGGGCAGGTTGTCGACGCCGGTGATGGTGAATTTCAGCCCCTGCAGCCGCCAAATTACGCGGGCAGCTCTGATGACAGTCCCGTATACCGGCTCCACGACATACCAGCCTAGTGCCGTCACCTCGCAGACCGATGAAGAAGACTCCGCAGGGGCCGCGTGGAAGTGTGTCCGGGGTGAGCTTTCCGACCGCACCGGTGCCGATCCCCGAGGCCGTCGCCAGGATCGCGGACGGCCGCGAAGTCACCGCGGTGTGGCTCAACGAGCTCGGCGGCGTGACGTTCGCGGTGGCCAGGGAGTTCGTGAAGGTCTACCCAGACCAGCACGCCGGGCTGCTCGACGCCGAGGTGACGCGATTGCGGTGGGCGGCTGATTTCGCCGCCGTGCCGAAAGTGCTCTCGACGGGGCCGGGGTGGCTGCACACAGCGGCGCTGCCAGGACGCTCGGCGGTGGATCCGCACTGGATCGCGCGACCGTTGGACGCGGCGCGCGCGATCGGCGCCGGCCTCCGACGGCTGCACGACGCCCTTCCGGTCGACCGGTGTCCGTTCGGTGCGCCGGCCTGGGTACGGGCCGACGCGCCGCCCGCCGACCGGCTGGTGGTCTGCCACGGCGATGCCTGCGCGCCCAACACCATCGTCGGCGATGACGGATTCTGCACCGGCCACGTCGACCTCGGGGACCTCGGTGTCGCGGACCGATGGTCCGACCTGGCGGTGGCGACCATGTCCCTGGCGTGGAACTTCGGGTCCTCCGGCGGCCAGGAAGCGGCGCTGCTGGAGGCCTACGGCGTGGCCCCTGACCAAGAGCGGATCGCCTACTACCGGGAGCGGTGGGACGAGTAACCCGACCGGTCCCGGTACCATCGAATCCACGCGTAGGGCGCGGAAAGGGCGATAAGTGCAGGTCACAAGCGTCGGACATGCAGGCTTCCTGATCGACACCAACGCAGGGAGCATCCTCTGCGACCCCTGGGTCAACCCTGCGTACTTCGCGTCGTGGTTCCCGTTCCCCGACAACAGCCAGTTGGACTGGGACGAACTCGGCGACTGCGACTACCTGTACGTCAGCCACCTGCACAAGGACCACTTCGACCCGGCCCATCTGGCCGCGCACGTCAACAAGGATGCCGTCGTCCTGCTGCCCGATTACCCGGTGCCGGACCTGCGTCGCGCGCTCGAAGCGCTTGGCTTCCACCGGTTCTTCGAGACCACTGACTCGGTGAAACACCGCGTCAGCGGGCGCAACGGCGACCTCGACGTGATGATCATCGCGCTGCGCGCACCGGCCGACGGACCCATCGGCGACTCGGGTCTGGTGGTGTCGGACGGCCAGACGGTCGCGTTCAACATGAACGACGCGCGCCCCGTGGATTTGGAAGTCCTCGCGTCCCAATTCGGGCCCGTCGACGTGCACATGCTGCAGTACTCCGGCGCCATCTGGTACCCGATGGTCTACGACATGCCGGCTCGCGCCAAGGAGTCGTTCGGGACGCAGAAGCGCCAGCGTCAGATGGACCGCTCCCGCCAGTACATCGCCCAGGTCGACGCCACCTGGGTCGTCCCCTCGGCAGGGCCGCCGTGCTTCCTCGATCCGGCGCTGCGTGATCTCAACGACGACCACGGCGACCCGGCGAACATCTTCCCCGACCAGGTCGTCTTCCTCGACCAGCTGCGCCGCAACGGCCACGACCGCGGGTTGCTGATGATTCCCGGATCGACCGCCGATTTCACTGGGCCGCAACTGAATTCGCTGAATCATCCCGTTGCCGACCCGGAAGCGATCTTCACCAC